>CALUQJ010000005.1 GCA_944322865.1 Candidatus Gastranaerophilales bacterium | reverse complement strand
AAGTAATGTCTTTTTTAAGTTTTTCTGTTGTCATATGATTATTCTCCTTTCTTGTTTATTTCTATATGACTACTTTTATTTTTTTGCATTACAAATACACAAGTTAATCTTAACTTGTGTCGTTGATAAAGATTGTTTTTGAGTCGATAGGGTGGAAAGCCGCACGGGGCTTAGATAGGAGCCCCCCCCCCCCCGAAAAGCCGCTCAGGACAAGGGTTTCAGCCATTTTTCCCATGCCAGCATCACCATTATGCATACCGACATAGCGCAGAGAAACAAGATTTTCCGGTACGTCAGAATGATGCACCTTACTGATTATTCTATACTTCCTCGGTAATTGGTTTTTCATATTCCCATTATACACTACCTTCCTAAATTTTTCAAGACTTTTTACAAATGTTTTTATTTTGCGTTATAATATACAATATAAGGAGGGCTTATGAAATTTTTACATTCAATGATTAGAGTAAAAGATATTGATGCTTCTTTAAAATTTTACACTGAGTTATTAAACATGAAAATCGAAAAGAAAAAGCGTCTGGATGATTGCGAATTATATTTTCTTAATGATGAAGAAAACAGCGGAGCTCAAATTGAATTAACTTATAATGACGAAACGCCTGCTGAAGGATATCAATGCGGCAATGCATTCGGACATTTTGCTTTTTCGATAGATTCTTTGGATAAATTTACAGAGAAACTTCATTCAATGGGCTATGAGTATCTTTATGAACCGTTTGATCTGAATGGTAAAGGGACGAAAATCGCGTTTATCAAAGATCCTGACGGTAATGAAATTGAAATGATTGAAAAAGTTATCTGGTAGGTATAGTTAAAAAATATGAAAGAATACGATTTTTATATTGTTCCGACACCTATCGGAAACCTTGATGATATAACTTTCCGTGCAATAGAAATTCTTAAAAGAGTTGATATTATTGCTTGTGAAGATATGCGCGTCACACAAAAACTGCTTAATCATTTTAATATTAGAACAAAATGTATCTCTTATCACAAATTTAATGAAAAAGAACGCGTTGAGAAAATGCTTTATTTTTTACGCGACGGCAAAAAAATAGCGCTGGTATCTGATGCCGGTACCCCTTTATTTTGCGATCCGGGAGCTGTTATTGTTAAAGAATTGAGAAAAAACGGGTTTTCTGTAACTTCTCTTGCCGGAGCTAATGCGGCTGCAACTTTTTTATCTCAAGTTTCCCGTGATGATGAAGATTTTTTCTTTAATGGTTTTTTGCCTAAATCAAAGCAGCAGATAGAAGATATTCTGAGAAATTACCGTACAACTGACATTGTTTTTTATGAATCGCCAAACAGGCTTTTGAATACTCTTAAAATAGTTTCTGAAATTCGCAAAAATCCAGTTGTGGCGGTCGGGAGAGAATTGACAAAAGTTTTTGAAGAAGTTGTGGTTGATGAATGCCATAACGTCATTGAATATTTTAGTAAGAACACTCTCAAAGGTGAAATCGTTGCAGCTGTGTTTCGTGACAAAGCGGACAAGGAAGAAATTAATCTTGATGAAAAAATTGATGTGCTTAGAGCTAAAAATTTTAAAGCCAAAGAAATAGCCGCAATACTTTCTGCACTATACGGAGTAAATAAAAATGAAGTTTATAAAAGTATAATTAAAAATTAATGTTAATTTTAATTTACGTGTTTTTACTTTTTATATTTTAATGATATAATGTTTTTAGGAATTGACACAATTGAAGTTTTAAGGACAAGATTTTCTTGAGGTTATTATCAAACAAGTTATATAAAAAAATACTTATAATTTTGACGCTGACCGTAATTACATTCCCTGTAAAATCTTATGGTGCTGACGATTTTTGGGGTGAAAATTCATCTGGTGAACCTGCTTCTGTTGAATTTGATGAATCTTCCGTAAAAACGGCGAAAACTATTAAAGCTATTGAGATTCACGGGCTTAATGTCATCAGTCAGGATCTAGTCATGCAAAAACTCACACTCCATGCCGGTGATGAGTATAATAAAGAAACTTTACAAAGCAATTTGAAAAGCATTTATGACATGGGATTTTTCTCAGAAAAAATGAAGGCAATTCCTGTGACAAATTCTGACGGGACTGTCACAATTAAAATTATTCTTGAAGAAAATGCCCCGATTACAGACTTTACAATTGAAGGTAACACTGTTGTTTCAACCGAAGAAATTCTGCAATTCCTTTTGCCGTTAAAAGGCAAACCTCAAAATATAACAGAAATTAACAGTGCAATTGTAAAAATACAAAATTTATATAATGAAAAAGGTTATATTCTTGCAAGAGTGGATTCTGTAACGGATGATCCTGACGGAACCGTTAACATCAGCCTTAAAGAAGGTACTATTGATAAAATCATGATCTCCGGCAATGAAAAAACAAAAGATTATATTATAGAACGTAATATTTTGACAGAGCCGGGTACGATTTACAACGAAAACCAGATAAAAGAAGATCTTGTAAGATTATACGCAACTCAGGCATTTAAAGATGTAACCAGAGAGATTGAGCCGAGTACTGAAGACCCTGATATGTATGATATTACAATCAAGGTTGAAGAACAGAGAACAGCAAACCTTTCTGTTGGCGGTGGTGTTGATACCGTAACAGGTTTGTTCGGATCTGTCGGTATTGCTGATAACAACTTTAAAGGCAGAAACGAAAGACTCGCTCTTAATGTTTTAGCCGGTACCGGTGTAATCTTAAATGATGCCTCCATTCAGCGTCGTATGAATTTGCAGGCTGAATTGAGCTATTATCTGCCGTATTTCTTTAATGCAGATACATCTTTGTTAAATAAAATTTACTATAGAGATTTCGGAAGCTATCAGGTTCCTCTCGCTATTGAACGCAGGCTGGGGGCAGAAGTTACTGTTGCGCACCGCATGAAATTCAATAAGCATGTAACTTCAACATTCTCACTCGGGGTTGAAAATGTTCATGTTTCAGAAGGTGATTTCGGTAAAATCTCAAGTCTTTACAACAGATACAACGTACCGATTACTGAACGTGCAAAACAGCTTGACGGCGGACTGTTCCTTTCTTTAAGTCCGGCAATGATATTTGATACACGTGACAACGCCACTGTTACAAGAAAAGGTACAATGGCAAGTATAAGATTTGATGAAGAAATCGGACTTAACGGATTAGACAAAACTCACGGTAAATTAACCGGTATGATTAAACAATATATTCCTGTCGGTAAGAAGTCATCTTTGTCTTTCACTGCTAAAGCAGGCGGAAAAATTCACGGTGATGAAATGCCTGATGTAATGGCATACCGTTTAGGCGGTCCTTATACAATTAGAGGGTTCAAGATGAGTGGTGTTGGTACCGGTGATGCTTTTGTCATGGGGTCTGCTGAATTTGCTACTCCAATACCGTTCTTAGACCGAACAAAAATTAAATTCCTTAATAACCTGAGATTTACAATGTTTATTGATGCAGGTAAAATATTTAATAATACAATTAGTGATACATTATATGACAGACCCGGTTACGCCGTCGCAGCCGGTGTCGGTTTGAAACTATATATACCGGGCATGGGACCGCTTTCAATTGATTATGGTATTCCGCTTACCAATCCTGGTGACAACGGCAACCCGAACGGTTACTTCACTTTTGGTGTCGGCGATTTGATGTACTAATAAAAAACTAGGAGGTTTTATGAAAAACTTAAAATTAGCAGTAGTTACTTTAGGGGTTATTTTACTCGGCAGTCAGGCATTAGCTGGCGGAGTTGGTTATATTAACACTCAAAAAGTTCAGAATGGTTATCCTTTAGCGCAATCAGCTATTAAAGAAATTGATGCCAAAGCTCTTGAAATTCAACAATTTATGATTGATAAAGAAAAACAATACAAAGCTTTGAGCACTCCTGTTCAAAAACAGAATTTTGAAGAAGCGACTTCCCGTGAATTAAAAGCAAAAGAAGATGCTTTGATGAAACTTCGTACTCAAAAAGAAGAATTGATTTTTAACAAAATTCAGGCAGCAGCAAAACAAGTTCTTGTAGAACAAAAGCTTGACGCAATTGTTGATTACAGAACAATTTTTGTCGGCGGCGTTGATGTAAGCGATTTAGTTATTCAAAAATTAAAAAGCGGTCAAATTTAGTTTTACGACGGCAGGCAAACGGTTAACAGCAGCCTGCCGCTTTAACAGGTTTAAAAAAGGAGACATCCATGAAATACTCTCATGACGGAGAACAGTATCATATCGGTTTAAGAGAAGGAGATGTCGGTAAATATGTTATTTTGCCGGGAGATCCTAAACGATGCAAAAAAATAGCGGAATATTTTGATGATGCCAAACTCGTTGCAGACAACCGTGAATATACAACTTATACAGGTTATCTTAACGGAGAAAAGGTGAGTGTAACTTCAACCGGAATAGGCGGTCCTTCTGCTGCTATTGCGTTGGAAGAACTTGTAAATGTAGGCGCAGAAACATTTATCAGGGTCGGAACCTGCGGCGGAATTGATATTAATGTAAAAGGCGGCGATATAGTAATTGCAACGGGCGCTGTCAGAATGGAAGGCACCAGCAAAGAATATGCTCCGATAGAATTTCCGGCTGTGGCTGATATTGATATTGTTAATGCTTTGACTACCGCTGCAAAGTCAGCCGGCGGGGAGTTCCACAGAGGCATTGTCCAGTGTAAGGATTCTTTTTATGGACAGCATTCTCCTGAAAAAATGCCTGTAAGTTATGAACTTGTTGATAAATGGGACGCGTGGAAAAGACTCGGGTGTCTGGCTTCAGAAATGGAATCTGCTGCGCTTTTTGTCGTTGCAAGTTTCAGAAAAGTCAAAATCGGCTCTGTATTCTTGACTGTTGCAAATCAGGAAAGAGAAAAAGAAGGGTTGGAAAATCCGGTTGTTCATGATACAGATAAAGCAATACGCACTGCAATTGAAGCAATAAAAATCCTTATTAACAAAAGCAAGGAGTAATTATGTTTAACAAAAAAATGCAATATGTGATAAAAACCTGTTCGAGTGAAAATGTTCAGGAACTTCAAAATTTATTAAACGAAATGTCTATGAATGGCTGGGAATTATACAGCATGCACGAAGTGGAAGCCGAAGAAGGTTTTCAATACAATTGCATTTTTATGATGGAAGCCCCTGATTATGACAGAAATTCCAATTCTGATATAATTAACATCTCAACGTTTAAAAGCCAGATGGAAAAAATGCTTTCACCAAAACTTACGCCTTATGAACAGTGTTTAGAAATTCAGGGTAAAATCAGAGAGCAAAAAAATAAAATAGCCAGAATTAAACAGGAGCTTGAAGGTGAAGCTCCGGCGTCTGTCGGACGTAAAAAGCTTAATGATAAAATTTCCGCAGGGCTAAAAGAGCTTGATGATTTGAAAGAAAAACTTGCACGTGCCACCTCTCCGGATGAAATGTATTCAAAACTTCAAACAGAAAAGCTCGGAATATATTTGAGTGAAGAAATTCTAGGGTATGTCGATCCTGATCAGGATATCGGAGAAGAAGAACTCGTAGCAGAAACCGTTAAATCAAGATTAAAACTGACAGAAGAATTAGGGTTTGTAATTCCTAAAATCATTTTTCAGGATGATGAGGGGCTTAACCCGTATGAATTTGCAATACGTATCCGCGGATTGGATGTGTATAAAGGTCTGGTATATCCGAATTATATCATGTATTTTGCCGAAGATATTCATATTGATAAAAAAATAAAAAATGTAATTAACGATGTAGATTTTATAACCGGTAAGGATATTGTCTGGATAGAAAAAGAACAGGCAAAAGATTTCTGGGAAAAAGGTATTTCAGGCTGTAGGTACATCTCCCGCGCACTTGAATTTTCTGCAATAAAATATGCTGATGAACTTCTTGATTACAATGAACTTGACAAATATATTGAAATAGTAAGCAGAAAAAATGCATTTCTGGTAGAAAATCTTATACCGGATTATCTTTCGCTTTCTGATTTGAGATTTATCCTGACAAGTCTTATTACTGAAAGAATATCTATCAAAGATATTACCTATATTTTTGAAAAACTGAATGATTTTGCAGAAGACCATGCCAGAATAGATATACTTAAAAAATTACGTCTTGCGCTTTCGCGCCAAATCTGTAAATCTTTTGCAGATGAAAACGGTGTAATCAGTGCAATAGAAATTTCTGATGATACACTGGATTTGCTGACTGTGGATGAATTTGCAGACGGCGACGAAGTCGTCAGAATCGATGCGGATTTTGTTGAAAATCTTGCAGGTGAGATAGAAGAAAGAGCTAAAGAATTAAATATGGATTTGATAAAACTAATTGTACCAATAGATTACAGGCAGTTGCTCTTTACAATACTGAACAATTATTTAAACAATATAGTTGTTCTTGCGCGTGAAGAAGTCAGCTGTAATTGTCAGTTAGAAATTTTAGATCAAATATAGCAAAAAAAATTTTGTTCGGGGTTTAAAAAGAATATGAAAATTTTAGGGATAAACAATTACAATATTTTTAACAGTCAACCTGCATTCACAGAGCGTCCTCGCGGCGAAAAGGTAAAAGAAATGCAGGACACCTGCAATGAAGCATTTAAGTATCTCGGTATAGAAAACCGTGCAATAATATTACACGGATCATGCTTTCCTTCCTCAGGTCCGGATATAGGGGTTGGTACTCCATACTCCGATCCTGCTAAAGGTCTGATTAAAGAATTTATGATGTATGGTTTTAACGCAATGCAGTTAGGACCATCAGGAGAAATTTCAAGCTTTGATATTTCTCCGTATGCCTCTAAAATTTATGCAAAAAATCCGTTGTTTATTGATGCCAAAAAACTGACAAAACCTGAATATGCTGAAATATTATCAGAAAAGACTTTTGATAATATAACCGATTTAAATAAAATAAAAGGTCAGAATTATAATTATGCAAATTTCCTAGAAGCTTTTGAAAACATAGATATCGCGCTTGAAGAATCCTATACTACCTTCAAACAGAAATTACGTGAAGGCGATCCTGCTGCTGTTGCACTGAACAGGGAATTTGTTGAATTTAAAGAAAAATCAGCAGACTGGCTCGTTAATGACGGGATATTTAAAATTTTATCCAAAATGAACGGTACTGATGATTTTACGGTTTGGGAAAATCAACTTGATGCAGACTTGATATTACGTCTGAATAAAGGTGACAGAATAGCAGTGAAACGCTACAATCAAATTGTAAATCGCTCAAAAGATAAGATAGACAAAAACAGTTTTACCCAGTTTTTAATAGATAAACAGATACGTGAAAACAAAGAATTTCGTGATGCAAATCATTTTACATACATAAATGATTTACTCGTTGGCTGTTCAAAATCAGATGTCTGGGCAAACCGAGAAGCTTTTTTGCCGGGATATGCCATCGGCTGTAAATACGGCGGCAAAGACAATTCGCCGCAAGCTTGGGATTTACCTGTTCTTAATCCTAAACGCTTGTTCAAGTCTGACGGCTCGCTTGATGTTGCTGGTCAATTCCTTAAAAACAAATTATTATCAGCTCTTGAATACTGTGAAACAGTTCGTATAGATCATGCTATGGGACTGGTTGATCCGTGGATATATGATGTAAATTCAGTATATACATCTAATGGTGTTGTCCGTAGTGTTCATGGTAACTATATCTCTAACATGCAAGAAATTGATCCGGACGGTAATTACAGAAAAATTCTGGAAAAAATAGTATTACCAACACTTGAAGAAAAAGGTGTTAGTATAAACGATGTTGTCTGGGAAGATTTAGGCGACAGAACGAATGTATTTAATGAAATATATTATGGCAAATTCAACTTGCCAAGCATAAAACAGTTAGAATGGGATAAAGGCGAATCCGCAGATTACAATGATACATCGTTGATAAGTTCACATGATTCCCCGCCGACAAGAATGATGAATTTAAACACCTGGGATAAAGAATACCTTGTCGGATATTTGAAGCCTGATCCTGCTAAACGCGATGAACAGGCACAATTCAGACAGGCTATTAGTACAAATCCTTTAGAATTAATTAAGGCAAAATTCGTAGATTTATTCAGAAGCAGTAAGAATATCCAGATGTCATTTGCAGACTTTTTTGCAATAGATCAGCGGTATAATATTCCTGGGCAGATGAACAATTCCAACTGGAAATTACGTATGAATAACAACTACATTGATACTTACTACAAAAACCTGTCCTCAGAAAATCCTACAGCGCCAAATATACCGGAATTATTGGCTCAGGCAGTACAGTCAAAAGTAGATATGTCTGTTGCGAAGAAGAACGATAAAAATCCTCAGGAAGCAGCAGAACTCAGAGAACGACTTAATAGAGAGGCTCAACCTTTGATATCTCATTTGAATGAACTTGCTGCATTTTTGAAAAAGCCTGAACCGACCGAACAACTTGATCTTGTTGCATAATATTCAACATATACTTTTTGAATATGCGCTACCGGCATGTTAATATGTTGTTATCAAAAAGGAGAAAGTATGAATAAAGTGATAAAAATATAAGGTGAAAATATCTATATAGGACTTGATGACGGGTCTATATTAGAAGCTAAAAAAACAGATTTTAATTATTCCCCAAACCTAAATGATTTGGTAGAAATTTACCGGAATGGGGCAACAATGATTATATCAAGAGCCACGGGAGCATATAATCCTGTAGGCTTTGAATATACATCTACTACAGGCAAACAAGTTGTTAATAAACTTAATTACTGCCTGCTTGCCTTTTTGTTAGGTGGTTTAGGAATACATAAGTTTTACGCAAATAAGATTGTGACAGGAGTTTTGTATTTGTTGTTCTGCTGGACATGCATTCCGATGCTAATTGCATTTATTGAGTTCATTATTGCATTATGCCAGCCGGTCGATAAAAACGGTAATATCCTGGTTTAATTTTTATCTGTGCGTTCCAGTTTCCATACCCGGAACACACAAGAATGCTGGAATTGTTCTTGAAATAACACTTGATACAGCTGATTTGTCTGCCATAAGTGATATTGCCATGCTTAAATCATCAACATGCGGAGCAAAGTCTGTTCCGTGAATTTTACGTTCAACTTTTTTGTGGAAAACTTTTTCGTTAATAAAGTTAGAAACTTTGTTTCCTGTAAAAATACCGGCTCCGAGAGCAACAATGGTCAGAGCACTTGGCGGAATAACTTTAAGAAATTTGTTTGTGTATTTGACTGTTGCAGCAAGAGCTTTATCCGTTTTATCAAGTGAGTTCGGTGTTAATATATTTGAAAGTTTTTTAAGAAGAGCATTGTTTTTTGAATAGTTAATTTGCGGGACAAAAGACAAGATTTTTGTCTTATATTTATCGTAAATTCTTGAGGTGCCTCCGACAAATGCAACCGGAATAATCACGTTTCCCAGCATCTGATTTACCGCTTCTCTGGCTTTTGCTTTAAAATACTTTTTGTCATCAAATATAGCGCCGCCAACTAATCCGCCGGCAACAGAGCCTGCTGCCATTGTAAGAATTTCCGGTTCTTCAAATTCGAGAACTTTTGCCTCAGGATGGTTTTTATTGAAAATTCTGACGAGCGCCCAATCTTTTACTTTTGTATTCAAGATTTTTTGCGGGTTGAGAGAAAATCCTTGTTTTTTAGAGATCATGGCAAGAGCAGTACCTACTCCCATAAGAGTTGTCAAAAATACACCAGCAGTTGAACATTTTTTTTCAGGTGTTCCTGTTTCCCGTTTGAATACCGGAGGGGTATGCGGGGAGGTTTTAAACTCTGTGAACTTTCTTCTTGGATTGTTATTTATATTTATTGCACTCACTGTCATTTTCGTCTTAACCTTTCACACATATTATAGCAAAAACAAAACAAAATATTTTTTGACTTGTATCAAATTGATTTTTACATTTCTTAATTAGTGTTTGTAGTACACTATAGTTGTAACGAATTATTAATATAAAATGTTCAAAAAAGCAAAAAAAATAATTTACGGTTATTAAATGCAATGTTCGAGCAGATGTAAAAGATTAGGTATATGGAAATAAGACCCCGGACAATTTCTAATTTCAGTTATCCCCAGCGGTTTGTACGCGGATTGCAAATCGGCGGCACAGCTCCGCTTGTACTTTTAGAGTGCTTTGTAACAGGCGGAAGAACTCTTCAGGCAGCAAAACGCGGCGGGTTTGATGAAGCAAGAGAAAGATTGACAGAAGAAAGTGTAGGGGCATTTTTCTGGTTTTGCGGTGTAAAAGCATTTAATAAGATGAATGACTTTATCGGTAAATGGATTTTACGCCTTTTCACTCCTAATTTTGACGGTAAGGAAGATGATATAAGAAAACCGGTAACAAATTATCTTCATGACGAAAAATTAATCAGGGCAGCCGCAAGGGGTGAATTGTCTGAAGAAGAAATAGCAGCAAATTTTGATGAGGCAATGCTTAAGCGGCTGAATAAGATAAAAAAACGTATTGGTAAAATTAATGATCCTGCTAAAGCTGCTGAAATTATCCAAAAACGTGCAGGAAAATACATACAAGAACTTACGCCAAAACATGCAGCTATATTCAAGTCCTTAAAAATAGGTTCAAGTATAGTTCTTGCAAACGCGCTTGTCGGGCTCGTTGTTCCGCGTATTAATCAAAAAATAACAAGAATACTGCACGATAAACGGGAGGATAAACATATTGCCAAAGAGGAAAAAGCCTTTAAACCGGTTAATATGGATACTTTCATCTCGGATGCAGCGGATGACGGAAAAGATAAAGTTTCATTCACCGGGATTTCTCCTGCAACCTTGTTGAGTGTGGCAAACCACTTTGAAAACGATACTGTTTATCAGCTGCTTTCAACCGATGTGGGTATTGCAGGAGGTCGTGCTGTCAGCGCAAGAAATAATCACGAGCGTACAGAAGTTTTATTCAGGGATTTAACATCCATTTATTTCTATATGTTTAACATGCCTAATATCAACAGATGGCTGAATTTACTTGAGGACGGACGTAAAACCCGACTTGATCCGGTTGGAGCAAAAGAAGTTTCTGAGCTTATGCTTGATGTATTAAAAGAAAACGGTAACAACATGTCAGTTGAGGACTTTAGTCTGAAAGTTCTGGGTAACAATAACAATGTATATAAAATTACACCGGATTTGAATGCTAAATTCAAAAACGGCGTAATCAACCTTGAGACATTCCTTGAACATATCAGTAAAGAGCCTACATTGACGGCTGAAGAGATAGAAACTTACTCTGATCTTGCAAAACGTATGTCTAAATTACAACCTGCAATAGAGCGTAAAACAAGAATTTTAACCAAAACTCAGGTAAAAGATGTGTTCAGAGAAGGTTATTTGAACATGCCGGAATTTTTAGACAGCATATACGGTGTTGCAACGGGCGGAAAACACAAAAATCCATACAAATATGTTTCTCAATCCGACCTTGACAGCATGAAAGATGATATGTATCACTATGTAAATGAGATTGTAAAAAAAGCAAGAAAAGCTGGGCAAAATATTACACCTGAATTAATAGAAAAAGCAAGACGCATTAACTTTGCTAAAAACGCAATTAACTGGGGTATTGGTTTTGCAATATCTGCAACCTTCCTGTCAACTCTTATTCCTAAAATTCAATACTGGATTACAAAAGTCACAACAGGTCAAAACGCCTTTCCGGGTACTGCTGATTATTCCGCTGAGAAAAAATCCAAATAACTATTGATTAAATATTTCCTTGTGAGATAATATAGATGAGGTAGCCGTGACAAATATTTTAGTTTATACATTAGAAAATAAAATATATGTAAACCTGACAAACAGATGTACAAATAACTGTATATTTTGCCTGAGAAACGACAAAAATGACGTCTGTGGACAAGAGTTATGGCTGGATAATGAAAATTACGATATTCAGGATTTAATTGAGCAGTTTGAAAAAATTTATGCACAAACTCCGTCAAAAGAAGTTGTTTTTTGCGGTTACGGCGAACCAATGCTAAAACTGGAACAGCTTAAAGCTTTGGCTGAATATATTAAATCAAAATTTCCGGACACAAAAATCCGTGTAAACACAAACGGACATGCAAATTTTGTTTATAAAAAAAATGTAGTTCCGGAAATAAAAGGTCTTGTAGATGAATTTTCAGTAAGTCTGAACGGCGCAACTAAAGAAGAATATAACGAATATTCACAGCCTAAAATAGAAAACGCCTACGATGAAGTAAAAAGTTTTATTAGATGCTGTTCAAATGAAGGTATTTCTGTTGTGGCAACTGTTGTTGAAGGTTACAAGGGGCAGCATCTTGACCTTGACTCTTGTAAAAAAATTGCCGGAGAACTCGGCGCTAAATTCCGTGTGAGAGAGTGGATTGTAAACGGATACTAATTTTGAAAGGAAAAATTATGCAAGTACAAAACATCTCTAATCAACCAAATTTTAAAGGTAATGTTATCCTCGTGGGAGAATTTAGTGCTGTTCCGACTAAATTAATAAAAAAATCAGCTTCTAAATTGGCAAAAATAATTGATAAAAAACCTTATGATCTATTTTTGGAGCAAAATCACGCAAGAGGTATTGTGACAGTTTCCGCCCAGCGCGAAAAAGACTATATTAATAACAAAGGTTTGAAATCGGTTGTAATGATGAAAGACAATGAAGATTTTTATGAACACTGCGCCAACTATGTTGTAAAAGAGCAGGATTTGAAGTTGAAATACAACCAGACAACCGGTCAAAAAATCAAAAACTTTTTCAATAAACTCGGTACAAAATTTATGGATATAATGCAGGATGAAGACGAAGTATAACAAAAATATAATTGTAATTTATATGTTACATGTCAATAAATAAGAAGAAATGAAAGGACACGTTAAAATGAATGTTTTAGACAAAATTATGAAACCGAAATCAATAGCGGTTATCGGTGCATCAACAAAAGAACACACTATCGGTTCAGATATTATGAAACGCTTACAGGAATACAAATTCAACGGTAAAATCTATCCTGTAAACCCGAAAGGCGGAATTATAGAAGGCTTACAAGCTTACACGACCATTAATGAAGTTCCGGGAGATGTGGATCTTGCAATTATTGTTGTTAACGCTAAATTTGTACTTTCAACAATAGACCAGTGCCATGAAAAAGGCATTAAAGGTCTGTGTATAATCACTGCCGGCTTCAAAGAAACAGGTAAAGAAGGTGCAGAATTAGAAAAACAACTTGTTGAAAAATTAAAAGAATACGGCATGAGATGTGTAGGTCCTAACTGTTTAGGTGTTGTAAACACTCACCCAGACATCAGAATGGACGGCTGTTTCGCAGAAAGCCTGCCGGAACGCGGAAACATCGGTTTTGTTTCTCAATCAGGCGCTCTGGGCGGCGGTATTTTGAACATCCTAAAAGACTTAAATTTAGGTTTTGCACAATTCATTTCAATCGGTAATCAGGCTGATGTTAACGCTGAAACAGCTCTTGAATACTGGGAAAATGATGACGATGTTCAACAAATCCTTTTATACATGGAATCAATCCAAAATCCTGCAAACTTCAGAAAATTAGCATCAAGAATTTCTAAAAAGAAACCAATTCTTGCACTGAAAGCAGGCAGATCAGCAGCAGGTGCATCAGCAGCTTCTTCTCACACAGGTTCACTTGCAGGTGCTGACAAAGCCGCTGCTGCTTTATTACACCAATCAGGTGTTATCCGAGAATTTTCACTGCAAAACCTGTTTGAAACAGCAAAAGTATTTGCTAACTGCCCTATCCCGAAAGGTGACAGAGTAGCTATTATCACAAACTCAGGCGGTCCTGGTATTATGGCAACTGACGCGGTTTGTGAATACGGTATGCAGATGGCTAAAATTTCCGATGCAACTAAAGAAAAATTGAGAAGTTTCTTACCTTCTGCCGCATCTGTTAAAAACCCTATTGATATGATCGCATCAGCACCTATTGAACACTATAAACAAACTCTTGAAACAGTTATTGCTGATGAAAATGTTGATATGATTATTACAATCTATCTTCCATTCTTAGGCTTGAAAGATATTGATGTAGCAGAAGCGCTTATGGAAATTAAGGCTAAAAACCCTCAAAAACCTGTTATCGGTGTGTTCATGACTAAGAACGAATTCTTCTCAAAACTTTCTGATATGAATGTTAATATGCCGTTCTTTATGTACGCAGAACAGGCTGCTGATGGTTTGAACAGATTAAATCAACAGAGATTATGGATGGAAAGAGAAGAAGGTAAAATCCCTTGCTACGATGTTGACAGAGCAAAAGTTGAACAAATCATCAAAAATTCATTAAAAGAAGGACGTGCTCAGCTTACAACTCTTGAATCAATCGATGTATTGCAGGCTTATGGTATCAGAGCTTGCAAATACGGTTTAGCAACTAACGAAGAAGAAGTTGTAGAACTCGGGAATTCAATCGGCTATCCGGTTGTTATGAAGATGACTTCAAAAACAACTTCTCACAAAACCGATGTTGGCGGTGTTGTTGTTAACATCAAATCAGAAGACCAATTAAGACGTGAGTACAAAGGCTTGCTGGAAAGACTTGAAGCAAAAGGCTTGCTGGAAGGTCTTGAAGGCGTTATTATTCAGGAAATGGTTAAAGGTAACCGCGAAATGGTTTGCGGTATTGCAACAGATCCTCAATACGGTCCTATGATGATGTTCGGTTTAGGCGGTGTATTCGTTGAAGTTATGAAAGACGTAACATTCAGAATTGCACCTTTAACAGATGTAGATGCTCTTGATATGATTAAATCAGTTAAAGCATACAAACTTCTTGAAGGCGCTAGAGGTACAAAACCGGCTCAAATCGACCAAATTCAAGAAACTCTTCTGAGATTGTCACAACTGGTTAATGATTTCAAATTCATCGACGAATTAGATATCAACCCGCTGTTAATCTCTGAAACAACCGGCGAAGGCATCGCTGTTGACGGTCGTATCAAAGTAAGACTTGAAGAAGCTAAAGAAGCTCTTGGCTGCACATGCGCAAGCTGCTCTTGCTAATCTTACTTAAAAACCGTATAAATTTAAAAAGCCTCCTTGAATAGGAGGCTTTTTACGTAAAGTTTTATTTACAAAACTGACAAAAATATTTTTTTACGGTTATTATAATCATATGTAATAAATTAGGGGTATCAGTATGAAAATTTCTGCAATCAATTCAACACCGCACCGTACAAATTTTACTGGTGAAAATTCTAAAAAAGCAAACGGAGTAAAAACAGCAGCAGGAGCCGCAATGATAGCACTTGCAACAGCAGTGCCGACACAGGAAGCTAATGCACAATATTATGTGCCGTATTACCCGCCTGTTCAGTATTATGTACCAACAGCACCTGTTATGAATATCCCGAATTGCTTTGTGTACGGCGATGTAACTAATGAAGATTACGAAAAGACCATGCCGGATGTGTTCAACGAAATTGACAGCGCAATAAAACAAAACGGACAAATTTCCGTAAATGAAGTTGTCGGTCTTGAAGAGTACAACTGGAATATGACACATACTTACCCTATGACAAGAGCGCAGAAAGTAAATACAGCAAATCTCGTTAAAAATCTTTCAAGACGGTACAATAATAACGGCTCAAACCCTAATACAATTAATTACGGCGAATATAAAAACATAATGGAAGATTATATGCAGTCCAAAAACATTGCAAACTTTATGAATTTGCTGCAAATATTTGCAAATCCGTATTTCTATCATCCGCATCCTTATCATCCGCCGATGCATCATCATAGACCATTACCGCCGCCGCGTCACCATCACCATAGATAAATTATAGCCGCATACCGGTTTCGTGGTCAAACAGATAAATATCTGACGGATTTATGCTAAGTTCTATTGTCTTGCCAATGTTATTTTCAGCAGGCAGTTTTGCTGAACATTTTTGGTTGCCGACATTAAAGTATACTATTTTTTCACTACCTAAAAGTTCAACCATTTCAACGGCTTTTGAAAATTTAACCACTCCTTCGCAAATCATTTTTTCAGGTCTTATACCCAGAATAACTTTTTGCCTCTCGCCCAAATCTTTAGGATTTGTAAAACTACAGCCGTCAAATTCTATTGAATTGCCGTTAACATCAGCATTTATAAAGTTCATCTGCGGGGAGCCGATAAACCCAGCTACAAAGGTATTTGCAGGATTGTCATAGATAACTTCCGGTCTGTCAAACTGCTGGATAACTCCTTTATCAAGAACAACAATCCTATCACCCATTGTAAGCGCTTCTGTCTGGTCATGGGTTACATAAATAAATGTTGTCTGCAATTTTTCGTGTAATTTTTTTATTTCTGAACGCATTTGTACCCTTAATTTAGCATCAAGGTTAGATAGAGGTTCATCCATTAAAAATACTTTTGGATTACGAACAATAGCGCGTCCTAATGCTACACGCTGACGCTGCCCGCCTGAGAGTTGTTTTGGTTTACGGTCTAAATACTCGGTTAAGTCCAAAATCTCAGCGGCTTCCTGTACTTTTTTTTCTATTGTTGCTTTGTCAACTTTGCGCATTTTCAGTCCGAACGCAATGTTTTCTCTGACTGTCATATGCGGGTAAAGTGCATAACTCTGGAATACAAAAGCAATATCTCTGTCTTTTGGCTGAATATCATTTACTTTTTTGTCGCCTATAAATATTTCACCTGAGGTAATCTCTTCCAATCCCGCTATCATACGCAGAATAGTTGATTTGCCGCAGCCGGAAGCACCGACAAGCACGACAAATTCTTTGTCATTAATTGTCAAATCAACGTTATCAATAACTTTTTTTTTGTCATAGATTTTTGTGACATTTTTTAAAACAACTTTACTCATCTTCTTCCTTATCTATAGGTAAAACAATGCTGAATTTTGAGCCTTTCATAACTTCTGAATTAACCGTAACTGTACCATCCAGTTTTTGAGCAAGATTCAATGCAATACCAAGGCTGAAAGCACGCACTATGTTCTTTTTGTTAACTTTATCCAGATGAAGATACGGATTAAACAAATCTTCTTTTTCTGTTTCTGTTAACCCTATACCGGTATCTGTAATGGTAATTACCATATATTTTTTATCATTTTTTATATCCAAATCCAATGCCTGAACAATCTCCGGATCTGCCATTGATATTTTAATTGAAATAGAACCTATTTCCGTCAATTTTATACAAGTTTCAAGAATATTTTGAAGTATTGCTTTAACAAAACTTTCATCAGAACAGACTGTTTTTTTGTCAAACTCTTCGCTGTCAAAATTCAGCGTTAAATTTTTAAGAGTCAAAGCAACTTCATTTGCTCTTATAACACTCTGGATTGAATTTATAATATCAAAAGTCTGGTATTCAGGTCTGAAATAATTAGCCTCAGACTGAGAATAATCCAACAACTTATCCATAAAAATCAGCATGTCATTTGCGTTTTTATTGATAATTTTAATATATTTTTCCTGTTTTTCTGTAATATTTCCGCCCAAACCGTCTAACAGAGCCTGAGAAAATCCGAGCATGGATTGCAGTGGCGATTTAAGGTCAGTAGACAATTTTTCCAGCATGAGATTCTTATCTTTTGTAAGCCTGTTAGTTTCTTCTGCATTATCAAAGACAGCGGTCATTGCTGTTACATCTCTTAATGTTACGTAATATTGATCATGATAAAATCTTGCGCTCAATTCAATGAAAAATTCTTTAGCGCATGCGCTTACTGCTGCTGACATAACGGTTGTTCGTTTATTCGCTGATTTTGAAACAACTTTCATTCCTTCTGTTACGAGGTCATCAATATTACAATTTTGTAATATTGATTTTTCTACTTCAAAGAGGGTAGCGGCTTTTTTATTTGCCCAGCATATCTTTCCGTCCGGTTCTAAGACAAGAACGGCATCAGGAAGGTTATTCAAAACTTCTTTGTGGCTTATTGCATTTAATAATTTAGTCAAGTTCATAGTTGCATTACTTTCATAATTAGTATATACTAAATAATAACATAAAATTTGTCAGCAAAATTTTATTATTAATTTTTGTAATTTTTTACTGACAAACTAGCAAAAAAAATAATCTTTGGGTTTTAAAGCATAAAACACGAAAACAAAAAATTCTGTAATAGAGATAAAAAAGTGAGGATAAGGCTATGACAGAAATCAACGCAAACGCAGGGTTACCGATACAACCGGGCGTATCCCCGAAAGAAACAAAACCGGCAGAAGCCGCAAAAGCAGTACCAGCAGAACCTGTCAAGGAAATGACTCAGAAAGATCTGGGTAATGTTCCGGCAGCGGCTATCGGGCAATCACAAATTCAGGTTAAAGCTGTGGATTCATTGGAAAATGATTTAAAAACACTGTTGGACAATCCTGAATTAGTCAAGAAATCTCTTGTTATCGGAGAGAAAGCCGAGGAAATTTACAAAGCTGACGGCGTAGAAGATGCGCATCTTAAAGCTTTAAATGTTGCAAAAGCATTTGCTGATGAATTTGCAAAGTAAGAGTGAGAGCAAAAGCCTGTTGACCCATTGAGGGTCAAGGCTCCAAGGGGGGCGAGAAAATAGACGGCATAGAGAGGGGCTGAAAATAGACGGCATAGAGAGGGGCTGAAAAGAGGCGGGGTAGAGAGGGGCTGAAAAGAAGTGGGGTAGAGAGGGGCTGGCGGTGTAGAGGAAAAGGTGGATATACCTTAGTTAAAGGGTAGTTCTCCGCTGGATTTGAAAGACAGAATGATGTGTCAGGCTGCAAATTACGGTTTTATAATGGAAAGAACTGCCAACTCATTAAAATATTTTTCAGCACATGCCTTAATCTGTTCTGATGTTACTTGTTTAACTGCATTTTTGACTTTATTCAGATAATCAAATCCTAATCCCAAAACCCCGTAGTGTGCATACAAACATGCCTGCTGATTATTTGTTTCCTGTGTAAATGCCCATTTGCCAAACAAGTTGTTTTTAGCGTTTTCAAGCTCTTCCTCACTAACCGGAATAGTTTTGATTTTATCAATCTCTTCCTTAAATCCATTCAGTGAAACCCCTATATTCTTAGGCTCTGTCGCTATATAAATTGCAAAATTTGCTCCGAGTGCAAAAGCTTCATAAGAACTTCTTACCACATATGCAAGCCCCTTTTTGTCACGCAACTCTAGAAACAGACGTGATGAAAGTCCTGATGCGCCTAAAATTATATTCAACAATAGCAAAGCAGGGTAGTCATCTGTTGCAAGTGTCGGAACAATCCACCCCTTGACAATATGTGCCTGATTTAAATCTTGTCTGATTATCTCAACATCTTTTGCCTCTTTTAGTTCAGCTCTTGCCATATCAGGTTTTTCATCGCAAGAAACCGGCAAATCGCCAAATTTTTCGTTAGATTTTTTATAAATATCTTCAAAATCTAAATCGCCTACAAAAGAAATAACTTTTCTGCTGTTATTTAAAATTGTCTGATATGCTGCAATAACATCTTCCTTGGTAAGATTTTGAATATTATCCAAAATTCTTGTGTAGGTATGACCGTAATTATGACCGTCAAAGAGATTTTTATAATAATTTTCCAAAGCACGGGCGCGAGGAGCATCTAATTCCGCTGTAATCTCACCCTGTAATTTTATAAGTTCGCGGTCAAAATCCTCAAAAGTTGTGTTTTTAAGAACATCTTCCATAAGCTCCATTGCTTTGTCAAAATCCTCATTCAGACAAACAAATTTAAACCGCAAATAATCCTGTTTTAATTCGCAGATAAATTCTATTGCGTATCTGTCAAATTCTTCAGCAAGTTGTTCCGCCGTACGATTTTTTGTCCCCTGCATAAAAAGTCTTGTCATTACTGCATAAAGCCCCGGAAATTTTTCTACCTGATTAAGTGAAAAATTCATACAAAACGCTGCGCGCGGTGTGTTCTCATTCCTTTTATAAAATAAATCTATATTATTATTTAATCTCTCTTCTCTTTTCATAAAACTATTATACCATAAAAAGATTTAAATATAAACAAAACACAATAGACGACTGATTAATATAATATTTCATAAAATAGTTTATAATCACTACATAATAATGAGGGAAAAATGAATAAACATCTAATCATATTTTCAATATTAGTGGTTTGCATAATGGCGTACGCTGATGCGCGTGACCGATTTAGGGAACTTGATGAAGTTGCGGCTAATACACCGGCACAGGTTGAGATGAAACCGGTATTCAACAACAATTTACCTAATCAGGAGTTTGAAACCCAAAATGAAATGTCAAAACCCAAACAGCAATCTGCCCCGAATCAGTTTGAAACAATTAATAAAAACAATCAACAAAATGACCAAAATCTCAAAGATGCACAACAAAAACGAAACAATGATCTGTTTAAATAAAGACATCTTAGTAATCAAGTAGCATTTCGCCATAATCCATAGGTTCCTCTTGTTTTTCACGTGATGAAGGAACAGCAGGAACATTGCTGTCAAATCTTAAAATTCCACCGTTTGTTTCTTCAATTTTAACAGGTTTTGATTGTATAGGGGATACAACTTGCGGAAAAAATCGCAATACAATATTTTGCGCTGCATCAGCAGAAACTATGTGTTGTGAATATTTTTTCAGTTTTTCAAACTGGGTTCGAGCCTGCGCATAGTTATTCGCAATAAAATAACCTTCTTTATTGCTTATTTTTTTGACATAAGTATTCTGCCACATTGGAAGATCATTTACAGTATCAAGTAAAATAACATTTGTATTAAGATAAAAATCATGCGATATGTTAAAGTATGAAGTTATATCCAGTACATCCCATATACTTCGTTTAAGTGCATTATCTTTGCTTGTAACATAACTTCTTATAATTATGACAGATTTCGCATTAAACTTGTCTGCCGCTTTTTTGTATGTCCTGTAATCAATATATTTTGAATAATGAAATTTTTGCAATGCAGCATTCAAAGAGCTTTTCAGTGTAGTATCATAATCAAGAACAAATCTCACTCTGTATAAATCAGGAGAAACAACTTTGCCTTTGGATGCATTGAGATTGTTGATTATATCCTCAGCAAAAATCTCAGAAGGCTCCACAAACCCGAAATAATTCTCGCGTGTATTAAAAAGATCCGCCGGCAGCGTTAAAACATTAAACGTTATTGCATTTGCCTCTAAAGGCAGCAGACAAAATATTGCTATTAAAATTTTTATTACTATTTTCATAATTTTATTATACCACAGTTTTCATACAATCAATGGATTATAAATAAAAAAAAATATTATAAAATTTAAAAATAAAAAGGAGACGCAAGAATGGAATATGAAAAATTAATGGAAAAAGCAATAGAAGCATCAAAAAACGCCTATAGTCCATACTCGAAATTTCCGGTAGGAGCCTGCGTACTCTGTGAAAATGGTAAAATTTATACTGGTTGTAATTTTGAAAATTCCAGCTACGGACTGACGATTTGTGCGGAACGTAACGCTATAGGATCAATGATAACTGACGGTGAACGTAAGATTAAAGCCATTGCAATATATTCCCCGAACATGAAAAATTGCATGCCTTGCGGAGCATGCCGTCAGGTAATAAAAGAATTCCAAACAGATGAAGGCGTTGATGTAATTACAAAATTTGAAAACGAACTTAAAATATATAAAATCAATGAACTTTTACCGGAAGGTTTTATTTTATAGATGTATTTTATAGAATTGCTTGTAAAAAAGTTTTTAAAAAGGGAAAAACAAGAAGGCTACAATCCGCTTGCAGACACAAATTCGGATAGTGAATATGAGAACTGTGAACATATATTTATGCCTATTGACAGCACAGGCGAAATACTGGCTTGCACTCTGTGCGGACTTGTTGTCCATAGAAAAGATTTGAAAAAGAAAACGGTATTCAATGAATAGAGAAAGTGAAGTGGTCCCCAAAAAGTGGACAAGCGAGCTGTAATATCAATATCGTTCCAATATATAAGAGCACACTTCGTGTGCCGCTTATTCCCTTTTAGGGCTGTAGGTGAGCAATATATCGGGCGGAAACATTTTAACCTCACAAAATTCGAAATTCTTGCACTGGGCAATATCCGAAATATGTTGAAAATCAAAACAGGATAAAGAAGAATTATCACCTGTGATTTTCGGTGCTATAAAATGATATATTTTATCCGTAAAAGGCAGCACAGAACCGTTTAAGAGTCCGCCGCTTTCGACAAGTATACTTTTTATTCCGAGTTCAAATGCTTTTTCAAAAACGAAATTCAGGTCTAGTTTTCCGTTTGTAACAGGTGTTTTGATAAAATTTACTCCGCCTTCAAACATATCAAGCGTCGCATTAAACAAATAAATTTCGCCGTCTTTATATATGGGTGCTTCAAGATCGGTTTTAAGTTCTCTGTCCAGAATAATTTTTTTTCTGTGCGCCATTGTCGGATTATCGGCAAGAATTGTCGCAGAAGATGTCATTATAGCATCATAGCGGTTGCGGATTTTTTTTACTTCCAACCGTGCCGCATCCGAGGTAATCCATTTTGATGAGCCGTTAGAGGCAGCGATTTTACCGTCCAGAGTTGCTGCTGTTTTGAGTGCTATAAAAGTTTTGTTTTGAGTCATGTTTTTTACAAAAACTTCATTAAGCTTTTTGCATTCATCTTCCAAAACACCGGTTATAACTTCTATACCTGCTTTTTTTAGTTTTTCTATTCCGCGTCCTGATACTACCGGATTAGGATCAGTCATGCCGATTACAACACGTTTAATTCTTTTTTCTATAATAAAATCAGCGCAGGGCGGTGTTTTGCCATAATGAGAACATGGTTCAAGATTAACGATTAAAGTAGCCCCTTCTCCGGCTTTTATTTTAAGAAGAGCGTCACGTTCGGCGTGATTGCTGCCGTATCTTGCATGATAACCTGTAGATATTTCGTTGCCTTCTTTATCAAGTATCACGCAACCAACAAGCGGGTTGGGTGATGTTAATCCTTCACCCTGTTTTGCAAGTTGTATACATCGTTTCATGTAAATTTCATATTGCATAGTTGTATTTTAACTCAAATAATGTTATATTAAAACCGGCAATGTACAAAAGGAGAGTAGTTATGGATTTAAAATATATTGGTCATAGCGCTTTTGAATTTACAGTAGGCGAAAAATCAATATTAATCGACCCTAATGTTGCGGGTAATGAAAAGTACAACTGGCATGAAAGAAATATCACAGATATTTTGTTAACCCATGCTCATTCAGATCACCTCGGACAGGCTATTGAAATAGCAAAAGAAAAAGATGCGACAATCACCGCTGTTGCAGAACTTGCAAGATACTGTTCAGGTCAGGGCTGCAAAACACGTGATGTAAACCTTGGCGGCTGGATACATTATGACTGGGGTAATATAATATTTTTACCAGCATTCCATTCAAGTTCACTTCCTGACGGAAGTTACGGCGGCTGTGCGGCTAGTATTTTCTTGAATATTGAAAATGTAAGAATTTACCATGCCGGTGATACTTGCCTGCATTCAGAAATGAAGCTGGTTAAAGAATTATACAGACCGAATATTGCAATGCTGCCAATTGGCGGTACTTATACAATGGATGCAGAACATGCTGCAATTGCGGCTCAATGGATCGGGGCTCAAACGGTTATTCCGATACATTACAACACATTCCCGTCTATTGAAACAGATGTTCAGAAATTCATCAGATTACTACAAGCTGGCAACAACAACCCGCTTGTTCTTAATCCGAAAGAAATATAGTACGCTTTGACAATGTATTATATCAGATAGGATGTTAAGATTTTTATGCAAGTCTGATATATCAGACTTGCATTTTTTACAGACTGAAAAGAGGCATTTATGAATATTTTATTTATTATTGACAGAATTGAACTTAAATATTTCGAATTTAACAATCTTGTTACGAATTTCTGGCTTATCAGAGAGTTTTTGCGTAACAATAATGATGTTTATATAACAACGATTGATAACCTAAGTCTGGTTTCAGGTGTTGCTCATACACATTGTTATTCGACTTCAGAAGTTAACGGTAATATTGTTTATGACAAAAAAATGCTTGACCGTAAAATCGAAAATTTTCAACTGGTCATGTTTCGTCAGGATCCGCCGGTTGATCTGGATTACATAAATGCCACTTATATTTTTGATTTTGTAGACAGGAAAAAAACGTATGTAATGAATGAACCGCGAGCTATCCGCGATTTTAACGAAAAACTTCATACTGTTAAATTTCTCGACCTCATGCCGGAAAATATAGTTACAGCTTCAAAATCAGATATAATAAAATTTTTAGATGAACATGCAGAAATTGTTCTGAAACCACTGAATGCTTGTTTTGGCACAGGCGTGATGACGCTTAAAAAAGGTGATAAAAATACGGCGGTTATTATTGATTTAATGACGAAAAAGCAGTCACAGCTGATAATGGTGCAAAAATATATTCCGCTGGCTAAATACGGCGATAAACGAGTTCTTTTTCTCGGGGATGATATATTGGATGTTTGTATTCAAAAACTTCCGAGCAATAATGATTTTAAATTTAATGACCATTGTGATGCTAATATTATAAAAGCAGAGCTTTTGCCGGAAGAAAAAGAAAAATTTACACCTGTTGCAAAAGAATTAAACAAAATGGGCTTACCGCTTGTGGGGCTGGATGTTATCGACGGTAAAATTATTGAAATTAATGTTACCAGTCCTTGTTATTTTATTAAAGAAATTAACCATCATCACGGTGTTGAACTTGAAAAAACTATTACAAAATTCATTCTCTCAAGGGTTTATTCAAAACTTTTGGTTGCGTGATTGTAGTTGATGAATTTAAGATAATAAGAATTGCGTTCATTAAGCCGCATAATCCGGCCTAAATCAATAAGGCGGGTGATTAAATTGCCTTTTTTGTCACGGGTAATTACGATATTTTCGTCATGATAATCCTTATGTATAAATCCGTATTTTGCTAAGATTTTTCGGATATCGGTATAATCACCGGTAATTTTCATCAATTTTTTAAAATAATTTTCTTTGTCAATTTCGTCACTTGATAGCATCAAATGCCGCGGAATTTTTACATTTTGGGGCTGCGCATCATAGTGGGAGGCTATATAGCCGGCTTTTACGTCGGACCAGAAAAATTTCCAGATATGCCTGTCAGCCATAAGTTTGTTAAAATGCAGGCCTAGTGCTGTTTCGGGGTATAATCCGTCATAATCTTTTCTAAAGGCTCTTTGCTCTTTGTCTTTAAACTTTTTTATAAATACAGGTTCAAGTGCAGGATTTTTACCTTTTTCGTGTATTGTAAATACTCCTGATATAGTTCGCCCGTCAAGCTTTCTGCTTTTAATAATTACGATATTGCTTTCGGGTAAAATTTCAGCTTTGTGTAAAGCTTTTGTCAGGATTTTAGATTTTTCTTTGAGACTTTTTATTTCAGGTTCTGTAAATATATCACGAAAAGTTTGATAGACTTCTTTTATTGCGCTGTCGCGAAAGGCTTTAGGTTTGTGCTGAATATTTTTTATCCATGAATAAGGTAAAGAGCCCGCAATACCCTCTGCTTTGGGGTGTTTTTCAAATACATCTTTGATTTCTTCAAAAGTCGCAAAATAGTTTTTTGACAATGTTCTTGTCAAACCCGAAAATTGCGGCCGGTAATTTTTATCTACACTTTGAATTTGCATATCTTTGTAAAACAGATAAAGATAAAAATTTGCCTATTTTACCCGCGAAAACACTTCAACATTTACATCATCAAAAGTATTGGTGTTAAAATAAGCGCAAGACGCAACCATTGCCGCGTTATCTGTACAGTATTTCATAGGCGGGGCAAAAACCTTATAGCCTTCATCTGACAGTGCGAAGATTTTTTTGCGAATTTCAGAATTTGCAGCCACTCCGCCTGCTATTACAACCTGATTGTAGCCGCTTTCTTCCAATGCTTTTTTCAGTTTATGTAAAAGAGTTGAGGATACTGTTTCCTGAAAACTTGCACAGATATCAGCCACCGGCATTTCGTCCTGTTTAAATGATTTAACAAGTCTTAAAACAGCTGTTTTTAATCCGCTGAAACTGAAATTATATCCGTCAACTTTTGCCTCCGGAAGTTTAAATGCAAAAGGATTACCTTCTTGCGCAAGCTTGTCAAGCCGCGGTCCGCCAGGATACGGGAGCCCGATAAGACGTGCGACTTTGTCGTAAGCTTCGCCAACCGCATCATCTATTGTTTCACCGAGAATTGTTTGTTCTGAATATGATTTTACATCAATAATCTGGGTATGTCCGCCGCTTACAAGAAGAGCCATAAAAGGCGGTTTTAAATCAGTATCAATATAGTTGCCGCAAAGGTGCGCATTTAAGTGGTTTACACCGATGAACGGTTTGTCATAAACAAGTGCAAGAGTTTTTGCGGCATTTAACCCGACTAACAAACATCCGACAAGCCCCGGTCCTACAGTTCCGGCAAAAGCCGTGATGTCTTCAGGTGTGATCCCTGCATTTGCTTTTGCCTGTTTAAATGCTTCATCTATAACCACATTTATGGATTCAAGATGTTCCCGTGCTGCAATTTCAGGGATTACACCTCCGTATTTTTCGTGGGTTTTAATTTGCGAGGCAACAACATTTGCAACAACTTCGCGCCCGTTTTTAACTATTGCGCAGGCAGTTTCGTCACAACTTGATTCGATAGCCATTATATAATTGTCATATCCGCTTTCTGGACCTATTTCAATTTTTTTTTTTTTTTTTAGTTTTTCTTTTAACATTTTCATGCTAGCATAATAACACAAACAGACTCAGGGACAAATTCAATATGCAATTTATCGACAAAAGCAAAATAAGAGTAGTTTCCGGCCGCGGAGGCAACGGAATGGTAGCCTGGCGGCGGGAAAAATATGTAGATAAAGGCGGACCAGCAGGCGGTGACGGAGGTCGCGGCGGAGATGTTTATCTTGTGGCTGATGAAAATATGTCTACATTAATGGATTTCAAACATAAATCAGTATTTAAGGCAGCATCAGGTGAAAATGGCGGAATAAAAAACATGCACGGCGCCTGTGCAAAAGATTTATACATTAAAGTTCCAGTGGGAACAGTTGTAAAAGATATTAAAACAGGTAATATAATTGCCGACTTAACCCGGCATGAACAAAAAGTTCTTGTGGCAAAAGGCGGTCGCGGCGGCAGAGGTAATGCACGTTTTGCAACAGCGCAAAAACGCGCCCCGCAATTCTGTGAACCCGGAGAGTCGGGGATTGAGCGCGAACTGTTTCTTGAATTAAAACTTATTGCAGATGTCGGACTTTTAGGGATGCCGAATGCCGGTAAATCAACACTTATAAGCCGTATAAGTTCTGCAAAACCTAAAATTGCTGATTATCCTTTTACAACTCTCATTCCGAATTTAGGTGTTGTAAAAAAACGCTCGGGTGACGGGTACGTGGTTGCGGATATTCCGGGACTCATAGAAGGTGCAAGTGAAGGTGTCGGCCTCGGACATGACTTTTTACGCCACGTTGAACGCTGCCGCTTCCTTGTTCATTTGATTGATACAACCGAAGAAGATCCCTTCAATAACTATTTAATTATCAACAAAGAATTAGAAAAGCATTCCGAAAAACTGGCTAATCTTTACCAGATTATTGCTCTTAACAAAATGGATGCCATAGATGAAGAAAGACGGACACAACTGATTGACCAATTTAAAAAGGTTTCAGATGATGTTTTTATGATATCGGCCGTTACAGGTGAAAATATTGATAAATTAACAGACTTTATGGGACAAAAAGTTGACGAAATTCCACACACAGAAACTGAAATTGTTGTGGAAGAAGATACAGGCGCTTACAACAATGATGACAGTGATTTTGAAGTTATAAAAGTTGCAAAAGATACTTTCATCATAAATGGCGGCAAAGTAAGCCGTATTGCAGGCGTTACTGATGAACGCAATTCCGAGCAGGTAATAAGATTTCAAAATATCCTTAAAGGTATGGGGGTTTTTGATGAATTAAGGTTGCAAGGAATTAAAGATGGTGATACAATACTTGTCGGACATCTTGAATTTGTGTATTATGAAGACGAAATGTATGGTTAAGGAGTATAAAACCCAAAATGATTAAACCAGTTACAAACAATTATGATATTAATTTTATGTATTCAAATAGACCTGAACAAAATCAGGAAAACAAAGAAAACACTACCCCGAAAACAAGCAAAAAAATTGCGCGCGGCGTTTGTATTGCAGCAGCAGGAATTGCCGTTGCTGGAGGAGCTGCATATTATTTTATAAGAGGTAAAAAGCCGCTTAATGGTGATGCTTTTGACAAAGCTGATGATGTTGTGCCGTCAGAATTAAAAAAAGGCGCTGAAGTAGTCGATGAAGCCGTTGAACAAATCAAAACTGCCGCAAAAAATGTTATTGAATTTATAAAACCTAAAGACAAAGAAACAGGTGCCTTCCATATCCGTGTAATGAATGGCGATAAATTTGTTAAAAGTATTGAAACTGAAGGGTACGAAAAAAGTGAAGATTTACTGGTAAAAGACGGATTGGTGCGTCAGATTTATACAAAATGGGCTGACGGTTCCACTGCTACAACAGAAGACCTTTTAACACCTGACAAAAAGGTTTACGAACGCATGACAGTTAAAGGTAACGATATTTTTAGATATAATTATGCCTATAATCAGGAAGGAAAAGCGATAGGTTATGCCAAAGAACATACGCATCAGGGTTTAAAACGTAATGTAGAACCGATGACAGTCAAAATGTTTGACGGTAAAGAAGTTAAAGCTAACGATGTGTGGAGCCTGTTTGAGGCTGAACCTGCATTTGACCCGCGGGTTACTCAAAAATAATCAGGAGTTTTAATATGACGGTAATTACAGAACATTTTTCGGTAAATACTCAAGGGTTTACAGATATTATTGATATTACACAAAAAGTGCAAAATGCAGTATATCGTCATTCCTTACAAAATGCCGTTGTACATATATATGTTGCAGGTAGTACGGTTTCTGTAACCAATATAGAATTTGAACCGGGCTTGCTTGTTGATTTGCCGGAGGCGCTGGAAAAATTTGCCCCTCTAAATGGTGTCTATCATCACGACAACACCTGGCATGACGGCAACGGATATGCTCATATCAGAGCCTCTATTATAGGAAATAATACGATGGTTCCTTTAATTGACGGCGCATTGCAGCTTGGACAGTGGCAGCAAATTGTATTAATTGATTTTGACAACAAAGCACGTACAAGAACTGTTTATGTGCAAATAGTTTATTAATCTTTGCATTTAAGTTGATTTAAAACCAGTTACAATAACCTTTGTCGCGGCATAGAATTTTGTCCAAATCAAGCATAGTTTCCGTTCTGGTCATTTCAAATGTAACCGGAGTTATTGAAATTTTGTTGTTACGTACAGCCGCAAGATCAGTTCTTGCATCTTCCGGTTCAGTAATCAATTCACCAGCCATCCAGTAATATACTTTGCCGCGCGGATCAACACGTTTTTCATAGTTATCGGTAAACATTTTATTTCCCAATTCTGCTATAGCTATGCCTGCAACATCTTCAGCATCAAGCGGCGGAACATTTATATTGAGTATACATTTTTTAGGAAACTCAAAATCCTTTAGTTTTTCAAGTAGAGCACAGACAAAATGCGCCGAAAACCTGAAATTTTCAGGTTCATAATGCATACTTGCAAGCGAAACAGCAATACTCGGCACACCAAGCATTGCACCTTCCATAGCGCAACTCACTGTGCCAGAATACAAAATATCTGAGCCTAAATTCGGACCGTGGTTAATTCCGGAGATAACAAGATCAGGCTGTTCCTCCGGCGACAAAATTGCATTTATACCTATTTTAACACAATCCCCCGGAGTTCCTGTTGTAACCCAGGCGCGTTTAGCCCCGTAAACAGGCTCGTCCAACTCTTCAACACGCAGCGGTGTATGCAGCGTCAGCGAATGACCCGCCGCACTTCTTTCTCGATCTGGCGCTATAATATATACATCATGTTTCTGCGACAGCGCCTCTGATAGCGCTTTTATACCGTTTGCAGCTATACCGTCATCGTTTGATATCAATATTTTCATAATTCTCCCTTTCTAAAAACACTGGTATTTCTTTTAATATAATACACTTTTTAACGTTAAAATTCCAGTATCTAAAAGTATTATGTAGTTTTGTAAAGAATTGATAAAATATTAAGTGTATATGGCAATTATATAATAAAAAAATACTTTATATATATGAACACGAGGAAATGCTTGAAATTGAGGAATCAACGAGATTTTAAGCACACTACACTTCACACTATTTACGAGGAATGAATTAAAGTTTGCATTCCAGGGCCCCTAAAAAGGGCTCTTTTTTTATGGAATAAGATGTTTCAGAAAAATAAAACCATTCACTTCTTTTTATGCGTTTTATTTTTATTTGTCTGTGTTTTTTTATTATGAGTCGGGGTGTATGAGGTCTGTATACGTTTTACGCTGTAAACCTCAGGGATTGCCTGTATTGCGTAAATTACACGTTTTAAGGTTTCTATATTATCTAATTCTATTCCTAATTCAATAATCCCGATTTTACCGCTTTTGGATTTAACATTTGCATAATTAATATTAGTGTTATTATCTGAAACGGCTGCTATGATGTCTTTCAATATCCCCATTTTTTCAGCGGTTTCAACGCGGATTGTTGTTGCATAGATTTTATTTGTATTATTGCCTGCCCAGCGTATATCCATTAATCTTTCCGGTTCTACATGTTCAAGTGTTTTACAGTCAATTCTGTGGACAGATACCCCTTTTGAGCGGGTAACAACACCGACTATAGGTTCGCCCGGAATAGGGGAACAACATTTGGCAAATGAATACATTAGACCTTCTAGCCCGATAATATCTTTTTCTGATTTCTTCTTATGGTTAGAATAAAATCCGCTTGTTTCAAGTGTTTTTTGCGGTTGAGGCTTTTTAAGTTTATTAATTATTTTATTAAGTGTAGTTTCTCCGTAACCCAATGCTGCAAACAGATCTTCAGTAGACTGATAATTCATTTGCTTGGCAACTTTTTCAAATTCGCCATTCTTAACATATTCATCAAATACAGCTTTTGTCAATTCGTGTTCCAAATTAGCACGACCGACTTCTATATGATCTTCACGGTTATTCTTTTTAAACCATTGTTTAATTTTTGATGATGCCTGTTTTGTTACAACGAAATTCAACCAATCCAGGCGCGGAGCAGGAGTTTTTGAGGTTAATATTTCTACAATATCACCGTTGTTTAACTTTGTATCCAGTTGTGCAATACGACCGTTGATAAGCGCTCCGACCGTTCTGTTTCCGACATCAGAGTGAATACGATATGCAAAATCCACCGGTGTTGCGTTTGCCGGCAAATCCAGTACATCTCCATTTGGAGTAAAGGCAAAAACCTGATTAGAAAATATATCAAGTTTTACGGAATTAACATAATCCTCCGCACTTTTCATATCCTGATCATATTCAACGAGTTTTCGCATCCAAGAAAACTGCATATCAGTCGGATTGTCGGCTTTTTGTGATCCTTTTTCTTTGTAACGCCAGTGTGCCGCGACACCGTATTCCGCAACTTCATGCATTTTCCAGGTTCGAATTTGTACTTCAAGTGGTTTTGAACGAGGTCCGATAACTGATGTGTGCAAGGACTGGTACATATTGCCTTTGGGCATTGCAATATAGTCTTTAAAGCGTCCCGGAATAGGTTTAAACTGTGAATGGATTAAGCCTAAAACTTCATAACATTCTTTTTCGGTATCCACAATTACGCGTACTGCGGTTATATCATAAAGATCATGAAACGCTATGTTTAAGCGTTTCATTTTACTGTAAATTGAATAATAATGTTTTGCACGTCCGGTAATTTGCGCGTTAATACCGCTTTTTTTCACATCCTGTGAGATTTTATCTATTAAAAGATTAACTGTTTCTTCGCGTTCAGCTTTGGTTTGGGAAACAAGCTGTGCTATTTCAAAATATTTATCAGGTTCTAAATATCTTAAAGAAAGATCTTCTAATTCAGCTTTAACCTTCCCTATACCTAAACGGTTTGCCAGCGGGGCAAAAATATCAAGTGTTTCGCGTGCTATTTTTTGCTGCTTGTTTACTGCCATAAAATTGAGTGTTCGCATGTTATGAAGCCGGTCTGCAAGTTTAAGAAAGACAATTCTTATATCACTTGCCATTGCAATAAACAGGCGTCGGAAGTTTTCTGCCTGACGTTCTTCTTTTGATTTGAACTGTAATTTTCCGAGTTTAGTAACCCCTTGAACAAGTGTCAGTACATCTTTGCCAAAGAGTTCTTCTATTTCCTCGGGTTTGGTATCTGTATCCTCAAGAATATCATGCAAAAAAGCCGCCATTAGAGTATGAGAATCCACTTTTAAATCAAGAAGTATTTTGGCAACTTCGACAGGATGGATTATATAAGGTTCTTCTGATATTCTGTACTGTCCCTCGTGCAGACGTTTGGCAAACTGAAATGATTTTTCTATTAAATCAATTTCGTTTTCTTCACGGTTTTGTTCTATTAATTTTTGTTTTATATCTTGAAATAACGGATCTGTACTCATGATATAATTATCATACAGATTATAAAGGTTATTTGCAAGCAAAACAAAAGAAATTCATACAGAAGGATTACAAAAATGCTAAAACAAACCGCGGACGGTATTCTGATAACTCTAAAAATTTCTCCAAATGCTTCTAAAAATGAAATAATAAAAACTGATGACGGCGTAAAGATTAAAATAACAGCTCCGCCTGTTGACGGTAAAGCTAACAAAGCTTTGATTGAATTTTTATCCAAAGAATTTAAAATTTCTAAAACTTCAATAGAAATTTTGCGCGGTGAAACTTCCAAAGACAAAACCATTCTTTTTAAAACCACGGATAATGGAAAAATAGAAATACTAAAAAAGATCTTTTAGCGCTGCTTGCAATTTAAAAATTTTCTGTTACACTGGTCGTATGGGAAATATTTATTCAAAACAAATTCATTACAATCATCAACATAGCAACCCTAAGGGGCTGTAGAATTGATGATGTGTATTTTGTTATAAATTCAATTCTTTAACCTCTTAGGGAAAACTAAGAGGTTATTTTATGCCTCAGACAGCTTGGCAGATTTTAAGAATTGGAGAAAAATATAATGACAACAATATCAGCAATAATATCAGCAATAGGCAACAATAGCAGCGTTTACCCGCTTTTAGTCCGCGACTGCGGTATAGAAGTTCCGACAAAAGTTTTTCTTACTTACCAACAGAACAAAGATGATGAAGAAGTCGCAAAACTCGCCACCCGCGAAAGATTTTTGGATGAATATGCAACTTCTGCGGTTTGGCTTGGCGGCATTCCGCTTCTGGATAAAATTTCAAATTATATTATAAAGAAAAAAGGCTTTAATCCCCTCATTAATCCGAAAATGTTTAATGAAGAAAAGTTTCAGGGACTGCAATATAATATCGAAAAATTCAAAGCCAAAGCACCTGATGCCATAAAAGATTTAGAAAAACTGACGGATATAAATACTCAAAAATATTATAAAAAACTTTTAGCAGGGAAATTCCTTGCATCAACTATTATTCCTATTGCATTTATGGGATTTATTTTGCCAAAGATGATTTTTGCATCATCAGCAAGAAGGATAGAAAAATTAAGACAAAAGCGTGCAGCTCAAAACAAAACCATGCTGGAACCTGTTATGCGTCCGAATTTCAAAGCCCCAAAGAAGGGTATATGGGAAGATTTTTCGCTTACCTCGAATAAACAGGTTGCCTTTACAGGGCTTTCGCTGGCAAAACTGGCAACAGTATCCACACAGGATAAAATGATGATAACCGACGGCGGCTACACTGTGGGACGTGTAGTAACCGCAAGAAAGAAAAAAGAAGCGCTTGATGTCGGATTTAGACTTAGCGGGATGATGTTTTTGAATTTTGTTGCGCCTAAGTGGATTGAAAAAGCTTTGAATAAAATCAGCGGGCTTGATTTAGACCCGATAATGCTTGCCGATAAAAATTTCACCTCAAAAGTCAAATCCGGCGGGATTGTATTGCCGGCAGATGACAAGCCTGAAACGCTTTTGAAATTTGTTGATGCAAATCCGGACAGCATGTTTGTAAAACTGGCAAATCAATTTAAAAAAGTGACAATGCAGGATAATAATATACGCGATCCTCGAGCTTATGTTGATTTTGAGGCACTGGGTAAATTCAGAAATTCTATAGCGAATTTTATTGAAAAAGCACCTAAAAATAAGAACTTTGAAAAATATCTTTTAAAGTCAAAAATTTTAAGATCAGTAAATATTTTACTGAATGTCGGGATAAGCAGCTTTTTACTTGCATATGCGCTGCCCAAAGCAACATTTGCCTTCCGTAAACTCGTCACAGGCTCAGATCTGGAACCGGGGCTTGCGCCGGATGTGCAAAATGCAGAAAAAGCAACACCCAAAAAGGTATAACTATTTATAAAACAAAGCCCTCTATTATAGAGGGCTTTGTTTTTATTCGTTAATTAATTGATGTAACAATTGTTTTTTCTTTTCAATTTTCTTTTGTTGTTCAGCGCGTGCTTTTTCGCGTTCTTTCTTTTGTTTTTCCAGTGCTTTCTGGCGTTCTTTTTGTTTCTTTTCTAATTCTCTCTGACGTTTTGCCTGAGCTTCTTCTCTTGCTTTTTGCTGTTGCTGCAACTCTTTTTCTTTGTCAACAATTTTTTGCGTGTGTTTTTGAATAAATTTTTCAGTATAAGTAGTTGGTTCTGCTGATACCAGAGAAGTTCCGCCAATAACTGACAAAACTAATAAAGATGCTAACAATTTTTTCATAAAATTTTCTCCTTTTTACCTCAATAGGATTGTACTACACATTATTATATTTTTCAATAATTTCGTCAATACCTTTTTTTGCAATGTTAAAAATTTGTATCAATTGTTCCTGCTCATAAGGTTCACCTTCAGCAGTTGTCTGAAACTCGATAATTTTACCGCTTTGGGTTAAAACGACATTAGCGTCAACCTGAGCCGATGAATCTTCTTCATAATCCAAATCAAGTTTAACTTCACCGTCAACAATTCCGGCAGAAATTGCAGCAATTGGTTCCTGAATAGGATTTTCAGCAAGAGTTCCGTTTGCAAGAAGTTTATTGACCGCTTCTCTAAGAGCAATAAATCCACCGCAAATACTTGCTGTTCTTGTGCCGCCGTCAGCTTGGATTACATCAGCGTCAATTGTTATTGTTAAATCCGGCATTTTAGTCAAATCCACGCATGCTCTCAGGCTTCTGCCAATAAGTCGTTGAATTTCCTGCGTGCGCCCTGAGATTTTTGTTCTTTCGCGCTGACATCTTGTGTTAGGGGCAGAAGGAAGAAGTGAATATTCTGCTGTAATCCAGCCTCGTTTATCGTCTTTTTCCATCCATTTGGGCTTACCTTCTTCGACTGATGCTGTTGTTATTACTCTGGTATCACCAAATTCAACTAACACTGAGCCTAGGGCATGTTTTGTAAAATTATTCGTAAATTTTATTTCTCTTAATTCGTCATTTTTTCTTGTTCTCATAATTGACCTCTCTTTTATTCGTAATCCCACATATAAATCTGTCCGCAATATCTGCAAACCGCATGCTGATTCATAAACTGTAAATCCGGCACAAATTTAAATCCGTCAACGGTTATTTCTATTTCGTTTTTGTCGTTATACCGCTGTTCAAAATGTCTTTCGCCTCTATATGAGGGAGAAAACATCAATTCAAATTTATCCACTGATTTACAATTTTTACAGATAAACATTTTATATTTTAGTATTCCTCATCATCCTGCATTGCGCGTTTGAGAATATTTTTATCTAATTTTTTCTGTGCGGTTTTACGCGGCTTTTTAACGGAGGCTTCGGCTGAACTTTTGTTTTGAATATTTTTGTACCACAAAGTCCAGGAAATACTTCTCAAAGGCAGTGTAAAACCAAGTGCAATAAATCCTGTTATATTTGCTATTATGTATTGGGATATCATATCAGGCGTAATGAGCATGTTAAATTTTTGATAAACTGTATTTATCTCATCGAGCGGAAGTCCCATTGCCCAGATTGAAAACATCCCGTTCATTAGTTCATTAAGTCTTAAGACTTCAAACAAAACAGTTAAGCCTTGATATACAAGAAATAAAATCAAGCCTTGTATAATAAGAAGAACCGCAGTTCTTGCAAATTTCCCTTTTATTAAATTCAAACTTTCCCTAAAACAGCTTATTGCGGAAATGTTTTCATCAAATGTAAACACCTGAAAAATCAGAATAAAGTATACAAAGAAAATACCGCCTAATACCCAGAAAAGCGGAAATGTTGCAAAAACCGTAAAAATTCCGAACAAAATCCACAACATTACATAAGTGAGTGTTCTTGATTTTACAACTGCATTGTGTGCAGGAAAGTCGTAAACCCTTCCTGTAGTCAAAGCCCCTTCTGCCATAGAATTAAGCGCTCCGTATGCAACCAGATAATCCCAGAATGCCTTTAAAAGTATCAACAAGCCCGGCAATACAAGTAAAGTTATTACAAGCATAAATGTTGATATATTTTCAAGTGCCGGATATTTTACGATAAAATGACTTATATTAGAACTGAACCAGTATGTTAATCCGAAGATTAATCCCAATCCCAAAAGTGTGCCGAGTACCGGAAATGCCATATACAAAAGAAATTTGTGAAGATTTAATGCATAAATTTTCAGTGATTCAAAAAATATAACCCATATACTTTTATCAGTTTTAGTTCTTGCCATTTTACCTCCTGTTATATATAATAATTTTATTACAAATAAACTAAAAAAAACAACTATGGATTACAAAGACTTAATAAGAACATTTACCGCAAAAGATTTTGACGAGCACCGGATAAATTTGCATATACACACAAATTATTCGGATGGAAAAGCGGATTTTAACGATATAATAAAACAGGCAAAAGCCAAAGAATACAAATATATATCGATAGCCGATCATAATACTGTAACCGGTTACGTTGAAAACAGCATACCGGATTATGTAATACCGGCAGTTGAATTTGACTGCTGGCATGGAAGCGTATTTTTGCATATGCTGGGGTATGGTATAGATATAAATAATGCAGATCTGAAAAAATATCTTGCGCAATCAAAAAAAGAAACCGAACTGGATGTAATAAGATTTTTCACCTCCCGCCGCGCTCCTGCACTTATAAAAGCAATTCATAATGCAGGCGGAATAGCTGTTCTCGCACATCCGGCATGCTGCTGGTGTCTGAGTATGGACAGATTTGTTAAGGATTTGATAAAATACGGACTTGACGGACTGGAAGTTTATTACCCGTATGAACGTCACCGCGGTATAATTAAATTCCATTCACGCGAAACCGTTGAAAAAATTGCGGACAAATACGGACTTATCAAAACCGGCGGAACAGATTTACATGGCTCTGTATTATAAAAATATATTGAAATAGGTAGAACAGACGCATTTAATAGAATTTACATAATATAAATAATGTTTTGTAACATGCTTGCCATGCCTGTATTTATCAGGTATCCTAAAAAAGGAGGTTAAACTGATGAAAAAACGCTGGTATGACATAGATCCTGTAGTTAGCCGGGCAACTGAAATGCTTGAAAAATCAGATGAAGAATTGCAGATTGTTTGTGCGGAATATGTTATTGATAGACTCAAAGATTATGATTTTGAGATGTCACTGGATGATCAGTTTAACTATATTATGCGGCGCTGGTATGACAAAAATATTAAGGTTTCTCATGCAATGGAATATCTAAAGCATGCTCCTGAAGAACTCCGCCGTGAACTCGCACTTGATATAATAGAACACATAGAAAAAAATACAAAAAAATAAAATACTATGGAAAATGAAATCAACCGTAAAGTGATAGATATATTTTCAAGACATAATAAGGAACTTCCGGCAGAAACACCGGAAAAAGTAAAATATTATGCCGGATTTAACTATGTCAGAATTGACAAAGATAACAACGGAAATAAGTTTTCTCCCGAACATCTTCTTAAATACGCACAAAAATGTCACTATATCGTGCGCGTTATGAGAGAATACAAAAACGAAACTGTTTTGTACAACTATGATGTTCCGAATGCAGATTTGTTTAAATTTATAAAATCCTTTCAAGAAAATACACTTGACGGTACAATAATAGAAATAGATAAATATTTTCCGGATGATTTAGCCTAGAAAAAATTATGAACTGCTTTTTTAGAAAATATCATGATGATTTATATAAATGTAACAAGCCTTATCAGTATGTAGGCGGAGAATTTTTATCCGCGAATAAAGATTTTGAGAGTGCAAAAGTCCGCTTTGCTTTTGCGTTTCCTGATAAATACGAAATTGGCATAAGTAATCTGGGGTTACGTGTTTTGTATAATCAGGTTAATAAATGTTCGAATTATATGGCTGACCGTGTATATGCGCCTGAACCGGATTTTTCTCCGAAACCGCTCTATGCACTGGAAAGTAAAAGACCTCTAAATGAATTTGATGCTGTCGGTTTTTCTTTGCAGTATGAAATGGCTTATCCTACTGTTTTAAAAATGTTGGAAATGGCAGAAATTCCTTATAAAAACAATGAAAGAACAGAAGATGACCCGATAATTATTGCCGGCGGTCCATGCGCATTTAATCCGCTGCCTGTTCAGGATTTTATTGATGTCTTTATGATAGGCGATGGCGAAGATAGCATTGTTGAGGTTTGCGAGATTCTTGAAAAGACAAAAGGCTTGCCGCGAAAAGACCGCATAAAAGCACTCGTTGAAGGTGAAAACAGCGGTCGCTGGTCAGCGTCAGTCGGAGGATGTGTTACAAAAAGAATTGCGCAACTTGATTACGAAAGCGCATTAACATCCTACCCTATACCTTTTTCATCATCAGTTCATGACAGAGCCGTTGTTGAAATACGACGCGGCTGCGGGCGTATGTGCAGATTTTGTCAGCCTGGGCACGTAACTCTTCCGATACGCGAAAGAAGTGCGGAAGATATTATAAAAATAGCAAAAGAACTTGTCAAAAATACCGGCTATGATGAATATTCACTGCTCTCACTATCGTCAAATGATTATGCGAGTATAAATGAAGTCATTAAAGAATTAGCCGTTGATTTTGACGAAAAAAAAGTTTCGGTATCACTTCCCAGCCAGCGCATTGACGGGTTTAATCTTGAACTCGCAAATCTTGTACAGAGTGTCAGAAAATCAACGATGACTCTTGCACCTGAAGCCGGCAGCCAGCGTTTGCGCAATGTTATCAAAAAAAATATAACAGAAGAACAAATTCTGAACGCGGTTTTAACGCTTTATGAAAATGGCTGGTCAAGGATTAAATTCTATTTTATCTGCGGACTTCCGACAGAAACCCTTGCGGATATGGATGAAATGGCTGAATTATTGAACAAAATCCGCTATCGCTGTAAATTGTTAAAAAAAGAAAAAGGGCTTACTCACGGAATGGATATAACTTGCACGCTTTCTATATTTGTGCCCAAACCTTTCACACCGTTCCAGTGGTGTCCGCAAATGAGCCTTGATGAAGTCACCGAGCACTTACATTATCTAAAAGAAAAAACAGATAAAATTAAAGGGGTAAAAATTAATTACCACGAAAAATTTGTTTCGCAAATTGAAGCTGTTTTAACCCGCGGAGATGCAAGTTTATGCAATTACATAGAAGAACTTTATAAAAAAGGCTGCTATCTGGATGCGTGGGGCGAATATTTTGATAAAAAAGCATGGCAGGAAACCGCGGAAGAATGCGGGGTTTCATTATCTGAACTTGCAGAAAAGGAGTATGATATAAATGAAAATTTACCATGGGATTTTATCAATATCGGAGTTGATAAAGAGTGGTTTAAGAAAGAATATAACAGGGCAATAGAAATAGACTCTTTTGCGTCTTCTTTTGTTCCGACCTGTCAGACTCAATGCGTTAACTGCGGTGTTTGCAAAAATCTGAATACGCATAAAATAATGGCAAAACCTTATCATGCAAGTGAAAAAGCACAAAATCATAAAATTGTTCACCACGATCCTAAAACCTGTCCGGCTGAGATTAGAGAAACTTTTAAATACCGGATAAAACTTACAAAAACAGGGATTTTAAAATATTTTTCACATCTAGACTGGCAGAATACTTTCTTTAAAGCAATTGCAAGAACTGATTTAAAAGTAGCATTTTCTCTTGGATTTAATCCTACAATGAAAATTTCAATGGGAGTTGCACTCCCTCTGTTTGCTGAAAGTTTGTGTGAACTTGTTGATATCGAATTGTATGATGATATTCAAGAAAGTGTTCTCAAACAAAAGTTGGAGAATGTTTTACCAGAACAATCACAAATATTAAGCGTAAATAAAATACCAAAATCCTCCAAATCAATTGATACTACTGTGTTTTGGGCGGAATATAAAATTAACATTTTTAATAATTCACTTTACGATTTTGACAATTTACGCTATAATACAGACAGGGTTTTATCTTCCGAAGAAATTTTTATCGAGAAGAAAAACAAAAAAGGTTTAATTAAAAAAACAGATATAAAACAGTCAATAAAATCATATAGATTTGAGGACGAAAATCTGTTCATAGTGTTAAAAACCGGTCAGGGAACTGAAATACCGGCATTACGTGCAGATGTTTTGATGAACATTATTGCGCCGGATGTACCGTTTGAAATAAGACGTACAAGATTCTTTGACGAAAATTTAGAAGAGATTTAATTATAAAGGATTTTTTTATGGCTAATGACAAACGTAAAAACGGGAACAACCAGAATTTAAATAATAATGTTCCTGACAAAAGAATTATTATTGCAGAACGCGATAACATCGCTGCTGTTATGGAAAACGGCAAAGTAACAGATTTCTTTATCCACAGAGGGGACGTATTGTTAGGAGATGTTTATTTGGCAACCGTTGACAACATACTTCCTAGTATTGATGCTGCATTTGTGGATGTAGGATCAGACAAAATGGGATTTCTACACGCAGAAGACGTTATGGGCAAAGGGACATTAAAAGAAAAACTTTCCCCTAAACAAAAATTAATTGTTCAGGTAGTTAAAGAACCGACAGGTCATAAAGGACCTAGAGTTACAACTGAACTCAGTCTGCCTGGAAGATTTCTTGTACTGATGCCTAACGAACCCGGCGTCAGCATCAGTAAAAAAATAGAAAACTCCAAAGAAAGAGCAAGATTAAAATCTATAGTTAACCTGATTAAACCTGTAGGGGTCGGGGTTATTATCCGCACAGAAGCAGAAGGGCAGTCAGAAGCTGATATTCAGGAAGATTTGGAAATTCTTCTTGAAAAATGGAATAATATTATTACATCTGCCGAAACACTTACTCCGCCTAATCTTCTTTACAGAGATCAGGATTTGCTCTATAGAGTTATCCGTGAAGCCTGCACGGATGATGTAAAAGAAATTGTGGTTGATACAGCTTTTGCAATGAACAGATTACAAAGTATTTTGCAAAACTGGCATATCAACAAAAATGTTCAGGTAACATTATATAAAGGTACAGAACCGCTATTGATAGCAACAGATGTTCATAAAGAAATAAAAGCTGCTTTACAGACAAAAGTTAATATGCCGTCAGGTGGATATCTGTTTATCCAGACAACAGAAGCGCTTACGGTTATTGATGTTAACAGCGGTAAATTTACAAGTTCATCAACTCAGGATGAAACCATACTTAAAACAAATATTGAAGCCGTTCACGAAATTGCACGCCAATTACGCTTGCGTAATATAGGCGGTATGATTATTATTGATTTTATAGATATGATCTCCCGCGCTGATAAATTAGCAATGATGGAAGAATTGGAAATAGCACTTGAACCGGATAAGGCAAAACCACAGGTAGGTCAGCTTTCTGATCTTGGACTTGTCGAATTAACAAGACACCGTCAGGGACAGAGTTTATCAGAAATATTTACAAAAAAATGCCCGCACTGTCAGGGAAGCGGTTACTCTATGATTGATTTTAACTTTGCCACCCCGACAGCAGAAGGTGAATACCGCGCTAAAGCTGCAAAATTAAAATTACCAATTAATAGCGGATTTAAGAAAAATAATAAAAACAACCGCCAGCAGGAAGCTCAAACAGCAGAGCAAATTCCTCAAGAGGTAAAACAGCCGGTTGCAATAGAAGTTGAAAATCCGTCTGAAACGGCTGTTCAGGAAACCGAAAAACGGGAAAGCAGTAAAAAACGCGGACGCCGTAACAACAAACGTGATAAAAAAGTTACTGTAGAGGAAACTCTTCCGACAGCTGAAACCATTCTTAAACCAAACGAAGAAATAAAGCCGGTTATTGAAGAAACCATTCAGCAGGAAACTCCGGCAGTAGAAAAAACACAAGAAGCAGAAGCGGGTGTGGAAAATACAGAAAAGGAAGAAAAACCGAAAAAAACAAGACGTCCAAACCGCGGTTCCTCAAAATCCGGAAAAAGAACCCGTTCTAAAAAGTCAGCAGAAACTGAAGAGGCAAAAGTTGAAGCATAATTTATCAAAAACAAGTATTATATTGAGTTTAGCGGCACTTGTCCTAATAGTGTCTGCCGGTACAGGTTTTTGTGCAGCTGATGCTGTACAACAGACCGGTCAGGCATTGCCGCAAAACTCAATTACTTTTCATGCTGCTGTTATTAAGTTTCTGAAAGCAATGGGCGGAGTTGCATTATCTTCTTTTATAATTTATGCTGGACTGACAATTTATAATAAATATTTTGTGAAACCGCCGCTTGACGGAAATTCAGAAGAAGATGTGTTAAAAACTCCGCATTCAACCGATGAGGCTTTGACATTTTTTATAAAAAAGAATAAAATAAAATAAAAAAGATAAGGAGGGGTTATGAATAGAAAAAATGCATTTTCAGTTATAGACTTACTGCTTGGTGCTGTTGTTATATTTGCATTGTTTATGTATTTTCTGCCTTCATTAAAGAGTTACAGCCGACGCCCGATAGATAACAATACTCCGTCTGTTGAGGAACAGGTTGATCAGCAAATACATGACGTAAACAAACTCCGCCAGCAAGCAGAAGAACAAAACCGCAAAATCTTAGAACAAATGAATTACTAATTCATACAAAATTCTTTAGAGTGCAATTTTTGATTTTCCTGGATAACCTGAAGCATTTCATAAAGAACATGGTTGTAAGGTGTTGGAATGTTATGTTTTTTACCCAGTCTAATCATTGTTCCTGCAAACATATCAACTTCTGTCGGACGTCCGGCTTCAATATCTTGCAGCATTGAGGTTTTGCCCTCAGGACACATCATGGCAAGTGCGTCCAGTCCGTCTTTTACAAGATTATCGGCATTATTTACCCCTTCTGCTTTTGCAATATTTGCGACTTCCTGCATTATGTTTGTTGCGAATTTTACAAACACCCTGTTTCCCTGCATCTCACCAAAAGTCATTTTTAAAATTGCTGACGGCTGGTTTGTGCTTACATTCAAAACAAATTTTCGCCAGAGTGAATATTTTATATCCGACGGGATTTCATATCTGATTTTTGCTTTGTCTAAAAATTCTTTAACAGCCACAACTTTTTCATCAAGACCGTTTTCAGAGCCAAATACAAGTATATTAAAGTCATCATGAACAACACTTCGTCCAGTTCTGACAGCACTGTGTCCGATAAAGTATGAATATAAAACCTTGTCTTTTCCGTAAGTTTTTGCAATAACTTCTTCACTTGTCACACCATTTAGCAGGGACATAATAATTGTATTTTCCCCGACAAAATTTTTTATATTATTAACAGCCTCTTTTAAGCCGTCAAATTTAGTTGCGATAATTATTAAATCAGCCTTAAAATCATTCTCAGACGGTAAAATATAGTTGAAATTTAACTCATGCCCGTTAAATATAATCGGATTTTTAGTATATCTGTCAAACCGTTCTTTATCTACAAGGATTTTAAGGTTATCAGGGCAAAATTTTCTTATTTTTTCGGCATAAATACATCCTACAGCCCCGAGTCCGCATAATATTATTTTTTTAATCTCTCTGTTCATAATTAGATTTTATCACGTTTTTTTTCGATTAATATTATCCTTTATATTAATTTAATAAATCTTATTAGAACAATAGAGAACATCTTGCTTTTTAATTGTGTCTGTGCTAACATAAGAGTGTCAGAAAAGTTACTCACGAATATTTTTACCATATAGCTTAAAAAAGCTTTGTTTTGGTGTATTCGTAAATTATACTAAACCCTATTATCACAAACAAAATATGAAAGGTAAATTCAATGGATTTAGAAAACAAAGAAGAAATGAACGTAGAAACATCAGCAGAAACAGCTGAAGAAAAACAGGTTCCGGCAGTTGCCCAATCTACAGAAGTTGTAGCAGTAGAAGCAACTCCGGCAGCAGAAACAGCAGAAGCTGCGGTAGAAGCTAAAGAAGAAAAACCGGCTCGCCAAAGACGCGGACGCGGTAAAAAACAAAAAATAGAAACAACAGAAGAAAAACCGCAAAGTGAATGGACTGAACGCGTTGTTCAAATCCGTCGTGTAACCAAAGTTGTAAAAGGCGGTAAAAAATTAAGCTTTAGAGCAGTTGTTATCGTTGGTAACAGAAAAGGACAGGTAGGTGTCGGATGTGCTAAAGCTGCTGAAGTTATTATAGCTATCCAAAAAGCTATTGCAGACGGCAGAAAAAATCTTATCACCGTGCCGATTTTCAAAACAACTATTCCACACCCTATCGTAGGACGTTCCGGTGCCGGTGAAGTTATGCTCAGACCTGCTTCTCAAGGTACAGGTATTATTGCAGGCGGTGCAGTTCGTTTAGTGCTTGAACTTGCAGGTATTGAAAATATTCTTTCAAAATCTTTAGGTTCAAAATCCCCGCTAAACGCAGCTAATGCAACTTTAGATGCACTTCAAAAATTGACTCCGTTCTCAGAAGTTGCTAAAAAACGCGGTCTTACAATGGCTCAACTTTTAAACTAATTAATCACTGTGCTAATTGTGTTTGAAAGTTTAATGAAGAAAATAATGTAAAGGAATAAAAAAATGGCAAATAAACAAATAAAAATTAAACTGGTAAAAAGCCTTATCGGAGCATCAGAGGCTCAACGCAAAGTTGTAGCGGCTCTTGGCTTAACAAAAAAAGATCAGGTAGTAGAACATTCTGACAGCCCGACTATTATGGGTATGTACAACAAGGTTTCTCACCTGCTGGCAATTGTTGAATAATAATGTGTAGCTGACTGCGTAAGTTAGTAGCGAGCAGTCATACAAATAGAAAAAGGAAAAATAATTATGACAAATACAATAACATTAGAAGATTTAAGACCTGCTGAAGGTTCAACTCACAAAACAAAAAGAGTAGGCAGAGGTCGTTCATCAGGACATGGCAAAACATCTTGCCGCGGTAACAACGGTGAAGGTCAACGTTCAGGTCAGAGTTCAAAAAGAGGTTTTGAAGGCGGTCAGATGCCTGGTTACAGACAAATGCCTAAATTAAAAGGGTTCAAAATCATCAACAAATTGAACTATGCAGAAATTAATGTCGGCAGACTTGAACAGTTAGGTATGGAAGAAATTACTCTTGCAGCTTTAAAATCTGCTAAAAAAGTTCACCCGTCAGCTGACGGTCTGAGAATCCTCGGTAATGGGGAAATTAAAAAAGCAGTTACAGTTAAAGCAAGCTATGTAACTCCTTCAGCAAAAGAAAAAATAGAAAAAGCAGGCGGAAAGGTTGAGTTAGTATAATGGCACAGGGAATAAAAATGCCTACAACTGATGATTTGATGTCTATGTGGCAGGCATCAGGATTGAAACAGAAAATTATTTTCACATTCCTGATGATAGCCGCATTCAGACTCGGTGTACAGTTGCCGTTATTCGGGATAAATAACCAAATATTCAGTAATATTGCACAGAGTAACAATATCATTGGATTTTTGGATTTGTTCTCAGGCGGTGCACTTGGTAAAGTATCTATCTTTGCGTTAGGTATTGGACCTTACATCACTTCATCAATCATTATTCAGCTTATTTCTGTTGTAATCCCTTCTATGCAAAAATTACAGCAGGAGGAAGGTGAAGCAGGCAGAAGAAAGCTTTCACAATATACCAGATTGTTTACTGTAGTATTGGCAGTATTTCAGTCTTTAGTATTTATGCTTTATTTAAGACATTTGCCGGGTTCTATAGTTCCCGGTGTAAACCATGGCATGTTCTTTTTAAGTTCAATAGCAGTCCTCACGGCAGGTTCAATACTTGTTATGTGGCTGTCTGAGCTTATTACTGAAAAAGGTATCGGGAACGGCGGTTCATTAATCATCTTTGTCGGTATCTTATCTGGAATTCCGGTTTACGCCTCCAGGACAGCGCAAATGGTCGCTCATAATTCTATGCTGCAAATGGGATTAGCTGTGTTACTTGCTATATTCTTTGCAACAATGATTTTCATTGTAATTATGCAGGAAGCTATCAGAAAAGTTATTATAGTTAATCCACGTCGTCAGGTTGGTAATAAAGTTTACGGCGGCATGAACTCATTCATCCCGTTCAAACTTAATCCGGGCGGCGTAATGCCTATTATCTTTGCGGTTGCAATTTTGCTGTTCCCGTCAACTGTTTTAAGCCTTGTCGGGCAGGCAAACTTCCGTTCAGCTACTGTAAAACATCTCGTAATAACATTGAATCAGTGGCTTAGCCCTGACGGAATAATTTATTACGTTTTGTATTTCTTGTTAATTGTTGCGTTGACATTCTTCTATGCATCAATTATGCCGAATATGCAGCCAAAAGATATTGCAAACAACCTGAAAAAATACGGGTCATCAATTCCTGGTATAAAACCAGGCAAACCGACTGCCGAAGCTCTTGATAAAATTTTGACAAAAACAACCTTTATCGGAGCATTAGGGTTAGGTATTGTTGCGTTGCTGCCGTCTTTTGCAAGTTATATAACCAATATCAAAACTCTGCAAGGTATCGGCGCTACATCACTTATAATCATGGTTGGTGTTGCACTTGATTTGATTAATCAGGTAAAAACGCATTTGCTGGCAAGAAATTATGAAACTTTCCTTAAACATTAATAGTGATAGGAATAAGTTATAAAAAATCTCCCATACGTATGTAGCGGGAGATTTTTCTATAAATAATTAATTATATAAATCTTATTTTATACTATAAAACAACCTATTACCTAAAGGTGGTATTTTTGTGTGTAAAAAGATTGGTATTTACTGTAATGAAACAAGCAGAAAAAAAGTTTAGTATATTCATGTAAATCCTCAACTCTTCTGATTGCTCAGTTTTGCCTCTCAATTTATTGGGGGGCTTTTTCTTATGTTATTTAAAATCGAGTAAATCTTTAGGGTCAACCCCCAGTACATCAGCAATGATTTTAAGTTTGGAAAGGGTAATGTCAGTCTTAGCGGTTTCAACCATTGCGATTGTTGAGCGTGAAATACCATCAACCGCGAGGAAATCATCTTGCTTAATATTCTTTATTTTACGAAGTTTTTTAAGATTTGTTGCGAATTTTTCTAAAAATATCCTGTCCATTTCTACATTATCAGCTATACTGACATTATAAAAAATCAGTGTGGTTGACATTATGGAGGAATATTTATGAATAAAGGTTTTATGTTAGCAGAAGGCAGGCTAGGCACACAAGTGCGCTCTTACACTCGGGTAACCGCTAAAGGTGGACAAATCCAAGACAGCGAACGCGAAACAAACCAGCTAATAAAAAAAACGGGACTAGAGAAACAGAATGCGGGACTAACTCATGTAACGAACTTATTTCCTTATTCCCTTGTAAACGCACAGCGTTTACATTGGCGGAAGGCAGGCTAGCCAGCACCACCACTCAGGTGCCCGCTAAAGTCGCATTCACTTTGGCTGAAGTACTCATCACTCTGGCGATCATCGGTGTTGTGGCAGCCTTGACAATCCCGCCGCTGATCAAAAACCACAATGAGAAGGCATGGTCAACGGCGCAGGATGTATTTACAAAACGATTGGAAGTCGCAACACGTCAGATGAATACCGAAGAAAAACTTGCTGGGTACGAAAGTACAATGGACTTTGTAAACGAACTTTAAAAGTATATCAAAATAACAAGAGTATGCGATAACAGCGAGATAACCAAGTGCTTTGCAAAAGAAGTAATTTGGAACGATGGTGAAGAACCTGTTCAAATGGATAAGAACATATCAATAGCAGAAAGCTTTGGTCTTGATTTTGGAACAGAAATAGTCGGGGTACAGTTTGTTGACGGTTTTCGTCATTCTTTAGCGGTTTCTAAGAATGTAAGAGTGGA
>CALUQJ010000004.1 GCA_944322865.1 Candidatus Gastranaerophilales bacterium | reverse complement strand
CGGGATGACGGCTCAACGGTTATTGTTATTAGCCGACTTTTAAGTCTGTAACGGATTCTAAGTTTGTGCAAAAGGCGACAGTGCCAATATCGTTCCAATGTATAAGAGCGGACTTGTCCGCCCCCATATTTACCCCGCTTATTTAATCTTAATACCATTAATATTACAATATGAACGCAAAACCTGTTTTGCTTGTTCTATTTGTTTATGCACATATTTATTCTTTGTTTCTTTTACTATTTCTGAGGCTTTCTGATACAATTTTCCGGAGGCTGTCAAATATTCTGTTTGTTGCGGCGATTTAACAAGTCCGATTTCCTGATAATATTTACCGAACAAAAGCAATATTCTTGAACTCATGTCCGACATATTATACCTTTGTGTCAGGACTAAAGCACTCTCTATATTCATTTTTGCAGCTTCATAATCCGACAGGGTTATAAATGCTTTTGCAATAACAATTTTCAATAATGCTGCAAAATAATAGTTATTAATTTTCGGACTCTGTGCCACTTCCAAAGCTTGTGAGGCTATCTCTATAGCGGTTTTTGCGCCTTCTGTAATCAGTGCCGCATCAGCTATCAAAAACCAGGTTAACAATGCTCCAGTTGCCATTTTTTCTTTTGCAAAATATGTTATCTGTTCGTTATAAATCTCCATTGCGCGTTTGGTTTGCTCATTATCTTTGAAGATTTTTCCAAGCAGTGTTTTTAAAATATTCTTGGTGAAATTATCACCGTTATTGTTCGCGTAAGTTACAATTCTGAACAGATCTTCCTGCATTCCGCTGTAATTATGAACTAAAAAGTTGTTTATTATATTGATTAAATTCCACCGTAAAACAGCAGCTGCATCCATACTGTCGTCTTTATGGTTTTTCAATATCTCTTCCAATATTTTTTTAGAAGTTTTAAGATCACCTTTCATTGTATTTGCAAAAGCAAGAGTTAGTTTGCAGTTGCATATAAATAGTTCATCTTCCAGCTTGTGACGGTCGATTATATCAAACAGAATTGTCAGTATTTCGAAAGCTCTGTCATTTCCTTGCATAACCAATGCATTTGCAAGTACCAGATAAGTTTTGAGCCAGCTTTCATAAACAAATTCTACAGGAATATCACGCCGCTTGTATTTTTTACTCAGAACATTGTCAAATACAGGCATAATTTCTGTATCCACAAGGTTCACTATTTGTCCGAGATTACCTATATTTAAAAGCGCGTTGAGTTTGGAAACCTTTAAAAGAGCTGTTTCCAAGGTCTTTTCCGGATTGGTTTTATCCAGAACAGAATCTATGCATTCGACTTCGCCGAAATAATTTCCTGTTTGACGGCAGCAGTGTGACATATAAGCCAGAAGTTCAATTTCTTTTGGTGTGTCACCGACTGCCTGCGCATTAGATATTGCATCAGGAAGGTATTCCATTGCTTCTTTCGGATTGGCGTTAGTTAGCAATTTGCCTAATCGCTCTGCTATATTGAACCTTATGTGTAAAGTTTCTGCATCATCCATTTCATTTATCAGGGCAAGACATTGCTTTTGGGATATTGCATACAAATTTACATCTCCTACATATGCGCCGAGTCTTGTATTTTTAGTCCAAATATCAAGTGCAAGCTGCGGGCTTTTCAAATTCTGGGCAATAATTGCAGGGATTGCGTTGGAATTCATTATAAAGTCTTTTATTGCATAAAAAACTTTTTCATTTATACTTTCAAAATTATCCGCATTTTTAGCTGTTTTGATAATTGTTTCCCATAAAGTCAAACTCTTAAATTCATAAAAAATATCGTTCAGTTTGGTAATGAAACTCATTTGTTCAAGATAAGCCAGAATATCCGCGAATTTTTCATCATCTAGTTCAAATATTTCTTTTACCAGATTAATATTGATTTTGTCCCCGATAACAGCGGCACCGACAAGTATCTTATATGCAATAGGGTTTAAAATCTTCAAAATTTCAAGGCGATAACTCAGAATATCCGCAAAATTTTCAGGAATACCAAAAGGTTTGTCTGAGATTTGACAGTCAAAGCGCAGACATAAAATCTGTTCAATAAAAGCCGGATTACCTTTGCTTTTCTTTAACAAATCCGTAATTTCGGACGGATTGAGTGCAAGAAAATCTTCCAAATTCTCTTTTTTTTGTGACACGACCTGATTAACCTGTGAGGTTTCAAGAGGTGCAATTGTAACGTCAAGATAAGGATTGTCAGGCAGGACAAAATATGCTTTTGCAGACTTTTGTTCGTTGTATACAAGCAAAAGTTTTAAGTTATCAAAAATATTTGCGCGATTAATAAGTTTTGTCAAAAATTCATAGGAAAATCCGTCTATAAAATCAAAATTATCTATTGTTATTACGAATTTGCGCCCGTCTAAAATATCATCAAACAATTTAAATAACAGGTCATAGGTTTTTGCTTTGTTTTTAAACAAGTCTTCAAATATGCCTAATTTTACCGGATATAGAAAATTCATTAACAATTCGGTTTCCTGATTGGTGAGGAATGGAAATTCATTACGTAAAAACTGGCAGAAATCTTTTCTAAATTGCGGATTATCAATACAAAAATTAGGCAGTGAAAAAATATTTAACAGAATATCCTGAATAACGCCGCCTGCTGTCAACTGTGTAATCGGTGTACATTTACCGTAAATCCAAGAATATTCATGTTTGTTCATCTCTTCCATGACCGCACGAAGAACTACTGTTTTACCAGAGCCCTTTTTACCGCTGATTGAGAATACTTTTTTATCCTCTGACAAAATTCCTTTTACAATAACGTTTTTTGCAGTAAGCTGCGGGAGAAGCTGCGGCGGAACATCAAAGGTATTTGCCTGCATATGTTCATCCTGTTCCTCTTCTTCAAAAGGGAAACCGCATTTTCTGCATTTTTTTGCATCAAGAAAGTTCACGGCATTGCAATGTTTACAAATTTTCAATATTTCATGCCCGCAAGTTTTACATGTCAAATCGAATATACTGTTGACCGTATTGCAGGTAGGACAGACAAGACCTGTTCGGGTTTTGCAATACGGACATTTTAGGGAATCATCCGGAATATTTTTTTTACACATCGGGCATTTCATTTTTCCGTAATCCTGATTTAATTAAAGGCTTGTTTTATTTTTTCAAGCAGTCTGAATAGTCTTTTACACACCTCTGACTGAGAAAGTCCCATCTCCTGTGCTATTTCTTTCTGGGTTAAACCATTCTCATAACGCAATTTATAAAGGTGTAAATAATTTTTTTCAGGTTCTTCGTCATTAATTCTATACAAATTTTCCTGAACTTGTTTTAATATTTCTTTTTTAACAACAATATCTTCCGGAGTATCATCAAAGTCAACCGCCTCGTAGTGGATAACAACCTGAGAATAATCAACATGCTCCGGAGTTATTGTTTCAAGCGAAACTTCTTTTGTTGGCTTATATCCTTGTTTTGTACGCCGCAAACGACCGTTTTCTTTCAGGACATTTAGTATTGCAGTCGAGGCTATACGTCTGAGATAAGTTGATAATGTTGCTTCTGAATTAACATTTTTGGCAATGAGAAAACTTCGTTTGCAGGTTTCATTGAAGAAGTCTTCATATAAATCTTCATTATTTACAAACTTTTTATCATTTTTAATAATTTTGGATATCAAATCCAGTTTGTCTTGAGCTAACTCTTCCACGTTGAATTTTCCTTATCTCAAAGACATTATAACATATTTACAAATATATTGTAATTGTTAAGTTAAAATCAGGTGTTTTTATCTCGCCGGCAGGCGGTTTTACTACGTTTAAGGTAGTTTTAACAGATTGTAACACAATGTTATCAATCTCTTTTGAGCCGCTACTTGTGGCAACTGTTGCATTTTGTACAGCTCCTGAATTTGTTAGCTTGAGATTAATTTTTACTACATTAGAATAAGCGTATTCGGTTGCGAGCAATAAGTCGCTGGAAAGTCCGAGCTTGATACTCTTGCCGGCAGACTGCAAATATGCATTTATGTTAGGACTGTAGGAAAGATAATCCGGCACCTGCCATTGGATTTTTTTCACCGACAAATATGATTCCGGATTTTGCGGTTTTGTTTGTTTTTTTACTTCCTCTTTAACAACATCCTGTTTAACAACGGTTGTTTTTGGCGCCTCAATTTGATTAATATCAGGCGCATCAGAGGCAACATTTGCATTTTCATCAATAAGCGGTGCCTGTTGAGCCTCAGCAGGAAGCGCCGGTTCTGCAACATTTTGCTGCGGTGTTTCCAGAGGTGTTACCGTATCATTTTTGCTTATTGTTTCTATTTCTTCGACAGATTTGTTATTTAATAATGCAACTCCGCCTATTCCTGCACCTAAAACAACTACACACACTGCGGCTGTTACAAGTGCTTTTTTACCTGTTTCACTTGCCAACATTTCGGCAATTGACGGATTATCGCCTGAACTCAATTCTTCTGAGAAGTTTTTGATGTTATCAATAACTTTTCTGGTCGCGGTGTAAAGAATACCTAATTTATCTTCTTTATCCGCAACTGAAGAGGTTGTATCTTTTTTCAGGTATTTAGCCGGATTAAATGAGGATCTGTATTTTGGTTTAGGCATTTCATTAACCGGCTCGAATGTTTTTTCGACCTGTTCAAATGTTTTTTCAACAGGCGGAAGGGTTGTTTTTTCGGATTCAAATGCACTGTCATCATTTAAAAGGGAATCAATTTTAGCAAAAACATCTTCTGTTGTCCGGGTATGTTTCGGAGGTTCTTCCGACAGCTGAACGCCTGAGAATACTGGTTCTTCATTTTTTTGTACTTCTTCCGAAACTTCTTCTGTCCGGTCAACAGATATAATATCCTCATTCAATTCTTCAGGTTTTTGAGTAATATTTTCTTCTTGCGGCAATATTTGTTCATGTTCAAATAAATTATTTTCCTGATACTGTATTTCTTCACCTGATTCAACTTCTTCTTGCTGCGTTTCAGAATGGGTAAAATCATCATCTGCAACGAGCTGACCATCTTCTTCCGGTTCAAAAGTTATATCATCTTCCGGCGTAACAGGAGAAACATCTTCATTGAGTTCTATAGCAGAAGGTTCTTCATTGTCGTTAAAATCAAAAACAGGTTCATCTGACATGTCGGGTATTTCTAAATTATAATCAGCAGGCACTGGATTTTGATCTTCTGCAAACATATCTGTATCATCATTAAAAGATATAACAGGTTCATCTACCATGCTAAATGCCGTCATCTCATCATCGCTGTCAGAAATATTATTTTCTTCAGATATTTCCGGTTCATTAAATGATAAATCATTATCTAAACCTTTTTCCTGTACTAGAGGTTCATCAAGAGCGAGAGGAGTATCTTCATCAAACAAATTCATGTTATCAAAGTTTGTATCAAACTGATGATTAAGTTCGATATCTGCGTTATTATTTAAAGGCGCAATGTCGATATTTTCATCAAACACATTCGATGTATCTTCATTACTGTTAAATACACCTGCTATCTCAGTTTCCTGAATTTTTTCAATTTCATCCTTATCCAGAGATATCAAATCTTCTATTGAAGGTATTTCTTCAATATTCAACCCTTCTTCCAGATTAGGAAGTGTTAAATCTTCGTCGATATTTACAGGTATTTTATCCTTTTTTTTACTCATCTCGGTTCCCTTTACTTTTTCAATACTAAGTATCAGTCTTTTGATTCATCATTTGTATCAGAATACTTTTCTCCATCTATATCATTATACATTTTTTCAGAATTTACATCCTCCGTTTGAGATAGATTTTCAAAAAATTCATCAGTACTTTCAAAAACTTCAAATTCATTCTGCATAAACTGTTCAGAGTCATTTTGTTCTTGCAGTGGTTGTTCTTCCGGTACTTCAGCTTCCTGAATATTCTCCTCAAGCCCGTATTCTGTTGTCAAGCGGTAAGATATAAGTTCAAAGTTTTCAAATTCTATAAATTTATTTCTTAATTCCTGGCTTTTGGTTAATACTTTTAGTAATATTTTCTTTTCCAGTAGTTCAATATCATTATCCACCATATTGATTATACTTTCTTCAAAATTTTGTAATTCTTCTTCCGAAAGTTCAGTTACAGTAGAGGTTTTGGCAGCATCAAGATATGAATATAATTTTTCCGGCGGCATTAATTCAGACTTATCAATAAAATAATATTGGTCATTCTGATTTTCCTGATTTATGGCATCCGGTTCAAAAAATCCAAGAAATTTTACATGCGTTTGATCATTTGACATTTGCAGCACAAGATATATGTGGGGAGTTATTTTAAGTTCAAAATGAGATTTTGGCACAAAAATGTATTTGTCATCAAAAACCACTCTCACATCAATATGTGTCCGCGGCAAAATTACGTCTGATATATCCAATTCTTCCAAAACTTTTCTTATATTATGCAAATTATCAACCGGTGACATTGCAATGCCTTCACTTGCCAGATATTTTCCGGCAAGCTGTGCGCCCAGAATATTATAATAAGCACGGTTTTTAACATCATTTTCCGCAAAAGATTTTGCAATTGAACGCGCTTCTGCTTTGTCATTTTCATCTACATAAATTAATATATCCTGTTGTGCATCCATATTTTTAAACTTCTCCTTAATTATATAGATGACACTTACAAAAAAAATATTCCATTTTTAATGTAAACTTTTGTTACAAATATTGAAAACAAAACGCTTTTTAGTCAAAATAAAACTATCAGGAGTTTTATATTAGTATCCATCGGTGTAGAAATTAGGAGGTTTTTTATGTTAAATTCCGTATCTGGTGTAAATTTTAAAGGTAATCCTATTCTTGAACGGGAAGGCAAATTTACTCAAACCCAGCAACCGCAGGCTGTTGCGCCTGAAATGCCGGCTGATAAATTTGAAAAACCTGAGAAAAAACGTACAGGATTAAAAGCCGTATTATGGACAGTCGGCGTACTTGCAGCTGCTGCAATAGGACTCGGTGTCGCTGCTAAAAAAGGTAAATTACCTGAAATTATTGATGCTCCTAAAGGATTTGTAGAACATACTAAAAACTTCATTTCTAAAATTGGTAAAGGTGTTGCAGACGCTTATGACAACGTTGTTGGCTGGTGTTCAAGCAAAATAAACAAACTCCGCGGCAAAGACGACGGTATAGATATAGAGAGCTATATTGATGAAATTGCCGAAGAAATAAAAAACAGTTAAAAATATAAATAATTTGATGAAGGCGCCGGCTTGCAGCCGGCGCCTTTTTTATTCCAAAAATTCTGACAAAATAATATTACTTACAAGAATACCTTGATCTGTAAATTTATACCGGCTGTTTTCTTTTATAATATGTCCGCTTGCAAGGTATTTTTTCAATACAGCAGCGTATTTTTTTTCAAAATCTATTGCAAATTTTTTATTAATTTTATCAACTGAAATTCCTGACATTTTTCTAAACCCCAGAAAAATTTCTTCCTCCAGAATTTCTTCTTCTGTTTCTAAATGTTCTCCCTCATGCCAGTATGGGGTCTTAAAATAATCATCGAAATTTTCAAGGTTAGAATATCTGACGCCGTCAATATAGCCGTGCGCGGCAATACCAAAACCATAATACGAATTATTATCCCAGTAATTCAGATTATGACGGGAATAAAATCCGGGTTTTGCAAAATTACTCATTTCATAATGCCCGTAACCGTTTGATTTTAAGATATCAATTGCTTTTAAATACATATCCGCCTGCAAATCCTGATCAGGTAGATTTACCGGCATGTGAGATGCAAAATAACACCCCTCCTCTATTTTTAGCCCATAAAGTGATATATGCTGAACACCGAGCGCAACCGCTTTCAAAAGATCCCTTTCAAACCCTCCTACTGTTTGTTGGGGCAGCCCGTATATAAAATCAAGACTGACATTCTCAAATCCGGTCTTATACGCTGTATTTACAACCCTAATTACATCTTCTGATGTGTGTTTGCGACCTATAAACGCAAGTTTTTCATCATCAAAAGTCTGACAGCCGATACTTAGACGGTTTACACCGGCGGATTTTAATTCACATAAATATTCAAATGTTACAGCTTCAGGATTTAATTCCACTGTAATCTCAGTATTTTTATCTATACAAAAAAGTCCTGTCAAATCAGCAATTTCAGATGCCCTCAATAAAGACGGAGTTCCGCCGCCAAAGTATAAAGTTTTCAACACCTCATGCCTGTACCCGTGTTTGATTTCTTTTTTAAGCGCTGACAGGTATTGTTCTTTTTTATCTAATTCAGGATATGACACAAAAGAGCAATATCTGCACTTTTGTCTACAAAAAGGTATATGAATATAAACATTCTCAGTCATATTCTTATTATATCAAAAATCAATTTATTTTAATCCGGCAATAACAATTATCGGGGCATAAGTCAATCTTACATCAGGATAAAGTTCAAGATATTTATCACAAAAGTCTTTAACTTCTTTAAATGTCAATCCTTTTGCCGCAAGCGAATTTACACCGGTATTTTTCATGTGAGCAAGAAGTTCAAGCGGATTGTTAAAATTCAAAACCTTCCTGTACTCTTCTATATGCAGTATTTGATAATCTTTTTCAAGTGCGGCTGTTATGTCTGCTTTTGACTTATAATCCAGTGACAATCCTGTAATCCGGCGAATTTCACAAAAATTCTCAGGTGTAAATGTTGTAAATGCAAGCAAACCATTTTTTTCTAAAATACCTTTAAAATGCTCTAAGCTGTTTTCCAATGAAGTAAACCATTGAAACATAGCATTTGAAATGATTAAGTCCACTTTTACAGGAGGTTTAATTTTTTGCGCGTTTCCACAAATAAAAGTGTATTCAGGCAAAATTTTATCCAGATAATTTTTTGACTTTTCAACAATGTCGTTTGCAAAATATTGCCTGTAACAAATTTTTTCTTTAATCAGCCGGCTTAATATTCCAGTGCCGCAGCCCTGTTCAAGAATACTGTCAAAATCTGACCTGCAAGCGGATAATGCTGTAATAAGTTTTTGTGCAAGTTCAATCTGGACAAAGGCATTAGAATCGTATTTGTCCATGTTTTTTTCAAACTGTTTTTTTACTGTTTTCGGATTTACCTGCATTGTAATATTTCGTCCCAGCTATTGAAATTATAAAACGGAAAATGCCCGCACTCAAGTTTTATGGCTATATCATTCCAGCAGTTAATCTGATTTTTGGAAGGTATTATTTTGTCCTGCATGCCGACTATTGCACTGTCATAATACTTGCCGTCATAAGTTAATGACTGCGATTTGATAAACTTATCAAGACTTTCCAACTCAGCAACACGCTCCGGGATAGAACGCTCTACAGCGGCTTTATTATATCTATCCAAAAATTCATCATTAGAAAAAACATTCTTGTAAAACTTCCCCTGCAAACCTGTTTCTGCATATTGTAAAGTCAAATTGAATGTCCTTTCCGGAATACCGCGGGTATTGTCAACAGGGAAAGGCGTCCCGTTCACAGCCAGTTTGTAACTAAACTCCGGAAGTTTATCTCTTAAATAATAAGCAATAAAAACCCCCATTGACCAGCTTACAAGCCGGATATTTTTGTAAGCCTTTTCGTCAAATATATTCTCCGGCAGCAAAGGCTCTGTGTAATCATAAAACATCAATACATCATTATTCCCGCATTCAAGAAATTCAAACGGTTTATAATCAAAACTCCAACCGCCAAAAAATATTATTAAACTTTCATTGTTATTTCTGTTTAGCCAGTAATATTGCATTTTAAAATCTCCAGAAGTTTATCCATATCTTTTTCTTCAATTTCTGTTGTAAGAGAAATTCTTATTCTTGAAGTACCTACAGGTACGGTCGGGGGACGGATAGGAAGCGTAAAATATCCGTTTTGGTACAAAATATCACACATCTCAACCGTTTTGTCATTCTCTCCTATAATTACCGGTACAATATGACTTTGACTATTAAACTTTTTGCCCAGTTCCAGCATTTTTTGCCGTTTTAAGTACGTTTTCGGCAATTCATTTTCTATAATCCATTTTGAGAAAGCTATGTTAACAGGCGGGAGAGAAGTTGAAAAAATAAAAGATCTCGCCTTGTTAATCAAGTAATCTATCAAAACTTTTTTTCCGGTTGCAAACGCCCCGACAGATCCTATTGCTTTACCAAAAGTCCCGACTATTAAATCTATTTGCTCAATAAGCCCGAGAGTTTCACAAACCCCCAGTCCTTTTTTCCCGAACACACCAAATGCATGTGCTTCATCAAGAACAAGCATACAACTATACCTGTTTTTTAATTCAACAAGTTTTTCAATATCAGCGATATCACCATCCATACTGAAAACACTTTCTGACACAATAACCGCGTCCCTAAAATTATTCCGCTCACGTTTAAGCAATTTTTCTAATGCTTCCATATCATTATGCGGATATCTGAAAAATTTCCCCTGCGAAAGCTGCATACCGTCAATTATACTGGCATGGTTAAGTTTATCCGAAAAAATCACGTCGCCTTTCTGCGCTAAAGAACTGTTAACTCCGACATTGGCATGATAGCCGCTATTAAAAAGCAATGTACCTTCAGTTTGAAACAGTTCACAAATAAGTGATTCTAGTTCCTTGTATACAGGCAGTGTCCCTGTCAAAAGTCTTGCAGACGCGCTTCCGAATGAATATTTCGCCCCTGCTGTCTGTAAAAATTGTTCGGTAACTCTTCTATTATCGGCAAATCCCAGATAATTATTAGAAGATAAATTTAAAAGTCTTTTGCCGGCTATGTAGATGTATTTTTCATCTTTTGCAGTAAAATCCTGTATCTTTCTAAGATGTGCCGCCTCTTCAAGATTTTTTAATATTTCGGTATAGTTTTCAAACATACATTAAATGTATGACAAACACAACTTAAAGTCATCCGTTTGTACCAATTTCTTAATTTTATGTTTAAAAAATGTTAAATTTGGGAATAAATAAAACATACGCTATATAATCGTTTTTGAGCAATTTACTAATTCTGGAGAATAAATTGAGATACGCTGGAAAAGATTTGCACATAAATTCGGCAAAATCAGGTTTTTCTATGCCTGAATTGGTTGTCACGCTCGGCATTATCGGCGCAATAGCCGCTCTTATCATCTCCAATATAGTAAACAGTATAGATGAAAAGAAAAACATGGTTGCATTGCGTAAAATCCAAAATTCCCTTACTCAGGTGACACAACTTGTAATAAACGACAATATGTCCCCTATATACTGGGATTTAAAAGATTACGATTATAATTCTGCTGCAAAAGCTTACAAATATTATAAACCTTATTTCAAAGTATTAAGGGAATGCTCTAATCAGGAAGGCTGTTGGAAATACCCGACTACATATCTGAGCGGAAAAGTTTATTTAAGATCAACAGAACCTTATCAATATATGTTTACATTAACAGACGGTATGAATGTTCTTGTAAATGTATTCTCAGAAGAAGTTATAGAAGACGAATTTGGAGTCAAGGTGGACGGCGCATCAGTTGTGTTTATTGTTGATGTTAACGGTGACAGACGTCCGAATCGTGTCGGAACAGATATATTTGCTTTTGTCCTCAGGGATGACTATATAGTACCTGCGGGCAACGATTCATCATATAATTGTAACATAGCCGGATACGGACTGGCTTGTACCGCAAGGGTTATGAAAGACAATTATACGATAAAATATTATTAATTCTCCTTATTGTGTTTTATTTTTTTGTGTTGTCACTTTGAGTAAAAACGGTCTTATGACCGTTTTTACGATGTTTATATAAAATTTTATTCCTGCGGCAGGTTTAGTCTAAAATAAAACTGTTTTATTGCTTCCTGAACAGGTTTGGAGATCTTCTCCACTCCGTTATTTTCCAAATCTTTATCGTAAGGAATTATACCAAGCACATCCAATTCGTATTTTTTAAGCAAATCGTAAACAGATGTCAGATCATATCCAGCAACTTTATTAATTACAACCCCTAATTGTCCGCCGGCTGCGTATTTGGCACTAAATTCTTCTATCCGTTTTGCAAGATGAGCGCTCTCATCTGTCGGGTTTGCAACAATAATCGTTGTGTCTATATCTGTATCAACAAGCTGATTTAGATATTTTAAGTCAAACTCACAATCAAAAATAACAATATCATATCTGTCTATAAGTTTTAAAACAGCGTCATTAATCTGACCTGTTATAGGGCAGCGACAGTCTTTTGAGCCAACAAACCATGAAACAATAATATCAACGTTATCGTTCAACGAAACAACAATGTCCTCCATTGCCCATTCAACATATTCCTGCTTGGTCATACCTTCAGGAATGCCTGTTTTATATTCGTGCTTGCCGCTTCTTATACCGTAAATAGTATTTCGTATATCCAATCCAAAACTGTGTGACAATTCAGCACTCAAATCATTGTCAAATAAAAGTATTGATTTGTCAGGAAAAAGTTCTTGAAATATAGCTAAAAAAGCCTTGGTTATAGTTGTTTTTCCGCTTCCGCTTTTGCCTGTAACTGCGAGTTTAGTTGTCAATAGAATATTTCTCCTTTAGATTATCTGATAACAGTTTAGTTAAATTCATTGCTTTTTCTGCAAGAGTTTCGTCCAATCCCCCGGCGCCGCAGGACGGAGTAATCATGGAATTTGTTATAACAAGTTTCTCATCTATTCCTTTTTGAGTCAAATATTTAACAGCTTTTTCATAAATTGACACAAGCTCAGACAGTTCTGCTTTTTTAAGTGCTTCTTTATCTAATGTCGGAACTATTCCCCAGGCAATTTTACCGCCGTTTTCAAGAAATTTTTGTACATCTTTGTCAAATACACTGAGGTTCTGAGAATAAGCATAAGCATCAAGATTTATTATATCAACAGCAGCTTTTAAAGGCACTGTCCAATCACATTTACCACAGCAATGTATTGCGCTCAAACCGCCGTTGGATTTTATAATGTCAGAGATCTCTTTAAGCATTTCTAATACATCATTTTGTGAAATTGTGAGATATGCTGAGGTGCCGAGTTGAGAAATAGAAGGCTCATCAATAAATATAACCGGTTTTGTATCCGGATTAGCCGCCTTTATATGCTTAATTTGCCAGAGGGCTTTTATGGTCAAAGTCTTAACTATAATTTCTCTTAGGGTTTCATCATAAAACGCGCAACGCCCGCTTTTGTCTACAAGTGTTGTAGATAGTGTAAAAGGTCCGACAATCTGACCTTTTGCGAACAACGGTTTTTCTGATTTTATAATTTTTATCAATTCAGGAAAAGCGGCTGAATTTTCAGATGATATAGCATATTTTTCAATTACATCGGAGTTAATATCCGCAAGAATTTCTTCATAATCAGTATAAAACTGTTCTATATCTTCTAAAAACTTGTCACTTTCAGTTTCAAGATAAGATTTTTCAGAATTTTTGTCAACAAAAAACGAAGGCATGTTTTCCAAAAATTGCAAAATCATGTCCTCGTTTTTGTTAAGCTTAGTGAGTTGCGGCCAGAACGGTATAGTTTTAAAATTATGTTTTACCACCTGCATAGCTTTTTCTAAATCACGGTGAGGAAGTGAGCCGATAGCCATACATTCTAAAGTTAAATTATCCGTTCTGCTGTTCATCAGTTTTTTAACTCTTACGCTTCTTCAACAGTGTCAGTTTCTTCAACTGATTCTTTAAGAATTTCTGATGCTGTAACGCTTACAGCCAATTCACATTTAACTTTTGAAGTCAATTTAATAAGCATAGTATATTCACCAATTTTGTTAATCGGAGCATTGAGAGAAACATTTTTTCTGTCAATATCAATACCAGCCTGAGAGTGAAGTTCTTCTGTCAATTTTTTAGTTGTGATAGTACCGAAGAGTTTGCCGGATTCACCAGCTTTAGCAGAAAGTTCCAATTTAGCGAATTTTTCAATTTTTTCAGCAGTAGCGAGCGCTTCCTGATGTAATTTTTCCTGTTTAGCTTTGATTCTTGCGAGATTATTTTCACGGTTTTTCAAAGCGCCTTCAGTAGCTATTTCTGCAACGGATTGCGGAAGAAGATAATTTCTTGCATAACCGTCTTTAACGTTAACGATGTCACCTGCTTCACCGAGGTTTTGAACATCTTTTTTTAATATAACTTGCATAATAAGTCTCCTTTACTAATTATAAATCAGCGTGTAATTTTATGCTATAACAAACAAATCCGTCTGTCGAGTATCTATTAAAAAAAATTAAGTTCTTGGAGGCAAAAATTTTCAATCAGTTGTTCAACTTGTGGTGAGAGTGTTTAAATTTAGCATTCATGCCAGCTTTAATTAGTTTATTAAGCCATTCTTGCGGCAATTTAGCAGCAAATTCTGCGAGTTTAGCATCCCAGCCGACCGTATATGAAGATTTAGGGTTAGGGGTATCTGCGGCTTCTTTTACGACTTTAACAACCTCCATTACATCAAGTCCGTAGGTTTCATTTTTCTTGGCACTTTCAAGAACATAGTCCAGTTCTTTTTCAAACCCTATAGCGGCATCTATATTATCTTTATTTTCATCAATTGATTTTCCCCACAAAGGCGTTGCGATTACTCCGGGTTTTATTGAAACGACTTTTATATTTCTGTGGGTTTCCAGTAAGAGGGAATTAAACATTATATCAAGAGCCCTTTTAGAGGCGCAATAAGGACTTACAAAAGGGAATATGCCATAACTGGCTTTTGAACTGATGTTTATAATCCTTCCACCTTCCATAAGCGGCAAAAGCCTCTGGGTAAAATCTAGATGTCCGAATGTGTTAACTTCAAACTGTTCCCGTATACGTTTAATATCAATATTTTCTATAGCTCCTGCAACAACACAACCCGCGACATTAATCAAACAATCAACATGTTCGGCTTTAACTTTTATAAAATTTGCCGCAAATGCAATACTGTCCATGAGTTTTAAATCAATATAAAACGGAATTACATTATGTGAGATAGATTTTAATTCTTCGACTAATTTTTCATTTCTATAGCCTGCATAAACAATATTATCTTTTGCAAAATATTCACACAGAGCCTTTCCTATACCCGAGGTAGCCCCTGTTATAACAATATTCGTTTTTTCTGACATATATTTCCCTCTTTGGTTAATACATCATGTAGGATGCGAACAATGGCATATAAAGTGCCAGTGCAAGTGTTAATACAATACTTCCGATAACCAGTAACATTATTGGTTCAATCATTTTAGTCATTGTATCAATAATAACATCAAGCTTTTTATCAATAAACACAGTAGCTTGATATAACATTTCACCAAGACGACCGGATTGCTCACCGGTTGCCACCATAAACAGTATCATACGCGGCATAACACGGGTTGTACGCAATGCAACTGAAAGGTGCTGTCCTTGCTGAACTTTTGTTGTTGCTACTTCAATTCTGTCTTTCAGAGTATGATTTGTCAAAGTCAGGTTAGATAAATACAAGCATTCAATAATCGGAACACCGGCATCGTAACATACCTGCAATACAGAAACAAAGTTTGCAAAATTTGCGAACTGAATTAAATCTGAAAGCAGCGGGATTTTCAAAACCCACTCATCTATTTTCTTTTTACTTGGTTCCCAGCGGAATACAAATGATATAAATCCTATAATAGATCCGATAATCAGCGGAACGAAGAACCAGTAAGTTCTGAGGAATATCCCTATGTCCATTAATGTTTGAGTAATCCAAGGCAGTTCTCTTCCCATATTGTCAAACATCTCTTTAAATACCGGGAATACAAACATAAGCATGACAAGAACAATTATTATTGCAAGAATAATAACGAAAGCCGGATACATCAATGTCCCGATAACTTTTCCTCTTACAGCTTCTTCTTTAGTCAAGAGTTCCAACAAACGGGCAAGAGTTTTTTCCAATTCACCGGAATCTTCACCGGCTTTACAAAGCCCGACATATATCTGCCCGAATTGCTGCGGATATCTTGCGATTGTGTCAGCGAAGGTAGAGCCTGCCATAATCTGGCGTCTGAGTTCTTTTGCAACCAGACGGACTTTCAATTTTGCCGCATCGTTTTCTATGAACATCAGTGATTCAATTATCGGAATACCGGATTGTGCAAGGATTTGCAGGGTTGAGGTAAAGTTAATTTTATCGCCCAATCCTAATTTTTTCATTTTAGCTACATCAAATTCTTTTCTGACTGCTTTTTCATCAATTACAGGTTTGGATTTTTCTTCAAAAACCTTGGTAGGTATAAAACCGAGTTGACGTATAGCCTCGCGTGCTGAACGCAAATCATTTGCTTCAACCTTACCTTTAACTATATCTCTGTTATTTTTTAATGCTACATAACCAAATATTGTCATTAATTATACACCTGCTATTCACTTGCTATACCAAGTACTCTTATAAATTCACTAATAGTTGTATCACCGTTCAGTATATGTTTTATACAAGAATTGTGCAATGTGCGCATACCATGCTTAATTGCGGTTTCTTCAATTTCCAGATCGTGCGCGCCCATAGCAATAAGTTTTTTAATATCTTTTGTAATCGGCATAATTTCATATACGCCAAGACGCCCTCTGTAACCTGTAAAATCACACTTACTGCAACCTTTAGCGCGATAGATAGGCTGTTTGAGGAAATCCTGAATATCATCTTCGTTAGTGAATATCTGACTTGCTTCTTCATAACTCGGATAATATTCTTCTTTACAGTCATTACAAAGTTTTCTGACAAGACGTTGTGCAATAACGCCTGTGAGGGTTGAAGATACCAGATAATCTTTAGCCCCCATTTCAATCAAACGGGTAACTGTTGCGGCAGCGGAATTGGTGTGAACGGTACTCAATACGAGGTGACCGGTCAATGCCGCTGATATCGCAATTTCAAGTGTTTCATAGTCACGAATTTCACCGACAAGTATAATATCCGGGTCCTGTCTTAATATCGCACGCATACAGGAGGCGAATGTAATACCTGCTTTCGGGTTAATCTGGGATTGGTTAATACCTTCAAGTTTAATTTCTATCGGGTCTTCAATTGTAGTGATATTAACCGCTTCATCATTCAAACTTTTCAATACAGAATACAATGTCGTTGTTTTACCTGATCCTGTAGGACCTGAAGTCAGGATAATACCGTTTGGACAGGTAATCATAGCTTTGATTTTTGTAATATCGTCGTCAAAAGCTCCGACAAGATGTATTTGCTTATCGGCAGCATTCAAACTAACAGCAGGCGCAAGTACACGGATTACGACTTTTTCTTTGCCGGATACAGGCAGGGTGTTTATACGGAAGTCATAAGATGCGTTTTTGTATTTAATTGAGAATGTACCGTCCTGCGGACGCCTGTGTTCAGCGATATTCATACGGGATAAGACCTTGAAACGAGCGATAATTGAGGATTCGACCTTAGGCGGAATATCCAGCACTTTTTGCAGCATGCCGTCTTTTCTGTAACGTACTATATAACCTTGCAGACGCGGCTCAAGGTGAATATCGGAAACCTTACTGTCTATAGCGTTTGTAATAATCTGGTTAACAAATTTTGCAACGGAACCGGTTGAATCCTGCAATTCACTGTCAACCTGTTCCCAGAGAGATTCTTCCTGCTCAAACTCGGCTGATTCCTGCTCAATCTGTTTGATTATTTTCTGTGTTTCTTTTTTCTGGGAGCTAAAGAAGGTGTTCAGTGAGGTTTCAAACTCATAATGAGTCATTAAAAGTTGTTTAGGGTTTTGTCCCGTGAGGTAGATAATTTCTTTCAAAACCTCAGGACGCACAGGCTGAACAACACCAAGTACAAGCGTTTTTCCGTCAGAAGATATCGGTATTATCTGATTTGTTTTGATAAAATCTTCCGGCAGAATGTTGACAAACTTTTCTTGCTTTGAGAGCAATTCAGGTGTCACCATGTCCAAACCGGTTTGCATATGCAGTATTTCTTTTAATTGTGCAAGTGTAATAAATCCAAGCTTGAAAAGAGTTGAACCGATAGGAGTTTTGGAACGCTTGCTTTCTGCTAATGCCTGTAATAACTGAACATCTGTTATATATCCGCGCTGGATAAGCAATTCACCGAGTTTTTCCTGTTTCTGTGCCCCTTCTTCTTCCAGAAAGAATTTTTCGTCATCGTTTCTGAATGATGTGATAAGATATTCCAGATCATGATCAGGTATTTGGATAAACTTAACCTGCTGCGGAAAATATTCTTTTAATTTAGAATTAATCAACGACTTGTCAGAAGAACTGTTAATGGCAACGAACAAAAAATTATCCCTGACACTAATTGGAACAAATTTATATTGTTCCATTAGTGATTGTTCAACTTTATTTAGTATCTGTAGATTGACACTATTTTTTAATCTTGATAATAATTCATTCATTTCAATTTTATGTCATTACAATGTTTCTTCTTCTTGCTGAGGAGCCGCATCCTCGGTATCAATAACGATTTTCGGCGTTATCATGATAATCATTTCTTCTTTGCTTCTGTCTTTACTTGAACTTCTGAACAAAGCCCCTACAACCGGTATGTCACCTAAGAACGGTATTTTGTTTACCTGCTTGGTATCTTCTTCTCTTATCATACCACCAATTACAAGAGTTTCACCGTCTTTGATACGTACATTCTTTAATGTCAGGTTACGTCTTTGCAATAAGGTTGCGGCGAGATTACGAACCCCATCTCTTTCTTCATAAACAGAATCAGCAACCGTTGCATAATCAGGTTCAATATTAAGTGTTACATACCCTTCAGGACTGATAAACGGTGTTATAGTAATTTTGATACCATTATCATCAGCTATTTCATACTGTCTTTGTACAGCACCAGCGAGCCCTCCGGCAGCTGATACAGATGCCTGAACAGCTTTTACATAGTCAGAGGTGAGGTCTATTACGGATTCTTGCCCATTTGTAATTAAAATTCTAGGGTTAGCAACAACACGACCTTTTCTGTTTTCTATCAGGTATCTGATAGCATACATTAAAGTTTGTTCACCAGTATATTCCGTTTGCGGAGTATCCGGATTGTCAGGATTATGATCTCCTGTTATAAATATAGGATAATTAGAATTTGTCTGAGATTGTGTACCATTGAAGTTAGCAGAGAAGTGCTTGCTCCAGTAGCTCCACTGGTTCTGGAACTCACGGCTGCCTGATTCTGTCAATTCAACAATTGACATTTCAAGATATGCCATAGGTTGTTTTTTGTCAGAATCTTCAATAAATTCTCTTATCATATCAATCTGTTCCGGAGAGCCGCCGACAACCTTGATTACACCTAATTGTGTGTAATAAGATACTGCCATGTTTTGCAGCGGAACTGATACGATATTATTTTCTTCAATCTTTGTTGCGACTGTGCAGGCAACAACACCGCCGCCGAGTGTCAGCGGTTCTTCATCCGGTTCTTCGATAATATCACTGTCATCACCGGTTTCGATTGTATCGGAGTCACTTGATTCACCTTCTGTTCCAACAGTAGCCTTCAACAGTGTATTACATACCATATCCGCCATTTCAGCAGGGGTTGTATGTTTTACGGTGAATGTTGCTATTTCCGGTTTTTTATCAAATTTTTCAACTATTTTCTTTGCTATTTCAGCATCATTTTTAGAGCCCATAATAAGAATTTCGTTTCTTGCAGGGTTAGTAACAGCTATTTCTGACCCTGAAAATCCCGGGCGTTTGAGCGTAAATATATTTTTATTTAAGAACAGAGCAATTGCAGCGGCATCAACGTATTTTACAGGTATCAAACTCATTTCCTGTTTCATTGCAGTGAAATTCTGATCGGTAGCAGAGGCAACGAGTATTGTATTACCTTCTCTTGCATAAGTAAGTCCTGCTGTTTCAAGAACCATATCAAACGCATCGTTCAACGGTACATCAACAAGGTCAAGTGTAATTTTACCGTCAACTGAGTTATAGAAAATTATGTTCATGCCTGCCTTGTCTGCAAACATTCTCAAAACCTGTTTTACATCAGATTCTCTCAAGCTGAGGTTAATCGGGATTTTTTTGTCTGTTAATCTGACATCACCTTTTAACCGCATTGAAACAGCTTTGTTTTCACGCAATGCAGGTTTATCAACAACTGCATTTTGCTGAACATAATCTTCAATCGTGCCGATATTCTCAACACCGACTGCGCTCAATACTGACAGATGCGACAAACAGAATGTTGTCAACATCATACTTGCAATAATCTTTTTAAAAATAGTTGTGTTCATTTTAGCTCCTGCTCTTATTATTTTTTTATCATTAATTCTTATTTAAACCATTATCTTCGTCGTGCACTGCCAAAACTGTCATTTACATAGTTCATGTCCTCACCCGAGAACATCTCTCCGACACCTGCGCGATAAGTGTTTGCGCCCAACTGCACGGTCACGGTTGACGGGGAAATTGCAAGCACACGGTAGTTATTTACTGTTTCGCCTATTCTGACAAGATAATCAGTATCATCAATATTCAATATTGCTGACGGATTGTATTTGTCATACATAATACCTGAAACCTTTGTTTTAACAACATCAACAGCGGTTTGGTCATATCCTGTTTCTTCAGGCGGCGGAATCATATAATAAGGCATTTTTGCAGTCGGCGCTGAAAGTGCTGCAATAGCTTCATAATCAGCAGAAGGCAGAAACGGATCTGCACGTCCCGTATCTTCCATTGATATAGTTACCATTGTGTCGCTGTCTGTAGTCTGGGCAACCACCTCTATTTCGGTTTCCGGAGCTTTTTCTTCCGGTGCTGCTGCTACAGGTACCTCATTATCTAATTCTTCGACTGACGCATTGTTTTTATGCGCCGAAAATACTATACCTATTACCGCTATAAATACAGCCAGTACCCCGACAAGTATCTGCATATAACGCCGTTTATACCAGATTTTGTCTTTATCACTGTCTATATAGAATTTTAGCTTTTCTTTAAGTTTTTCAATAATGTCTTTTATCACTTGCCACCTATTTCTATACGGATTAATTATAATAGAAGTTTTATAAAATCGTATCAACTTTTTAGTGTATTTCTGTTTAAAAAAATCAGAATACTATCTTCTAATATAATCATAACATATATTACAAATAAAGGCAAAAATTTAAAAAAGCTTATAAAACCAACATTAGCTAAAATTATTTGTAATAGTATGGATATATTCCAAAACCTGTGCAAGGTATTTTAAATCCGCATTGCCATTTAAAACAAAATCCGCGTCATTTCTGCAAGGGCGAACATGTTTTGAGCCGGTATGCTCAAGATAATTCCAGTGCTGAATAGCTTTGTCATAATTCTGGTTTCTTTCTTCGCATGCCCGTTTCATAAACCTTGCTTTGCGGATATCATTATCGGCTTCAACATAAATTTTTACATCAAAAATATCCTTAATCTCGTCATACATTGTTGCAATACCTTCAACAACAATGATTTTTTCTGATGCGATATCCAGAGTATTAGGTACAGACACACCCGTCCCGTTCGGCAAATACATAGGTGCTTTGATATCAATTCCGTCTGACAAATCCACAAGATCGCTTCTTAATATTTCCATCTGAAAACTTTTTGGTGAATCTATATCATATCCGCTTTCTACAAGACTGTCAAAACTTCCGTACTTACTGATTAACGCCGAAATATCAGAAAAATAATTATCCGTACTTAGTACAGAAACCGGCATTTCATACTGTCCAATAATATTCTTTATCTTTTTGCATATCGTAGATTTTCCGGAAGCAGATTCACCTGTAATACCTATCAAAAGCCGTTTGCGAGGATTGTTAATCAAACGTCTTGAAAATCTTGAAATAAAATCCGGATTTACCTCTTTAAAAATAGGATTTTCACATTTTTTGTCATGTGCCAGTATCTGCCGGAATTTAGTCTGCAAATAAAACGCAAGAAGTTCCCGTCCTGTCCTGGAATTGAAATCAGGTTTCAGAATCTTGTCGGTTGAGTATAATTCTTTGTCAATAAGTCCTTGCATTACATTTCCTATTTTGAAATATGCATTATATAATACACAAGAAAAAAAAATTTTGCCATAATTTTTTAATTTGATAAAGTTTTATTAACTCATTAAAAAATAATTAAAAAAATCCGGTTATTGTAAAAAATATATTATTATAATAGTAATAGGAGATTAAAAGCATGCAATATAAAGATTATTATGACATACTGGGTGTAAAGCGTGACGCAACAGAAGCCGAAATAAAATCCGCATACAGAAAGCTTGCGCGCAAATACCACCCTGACGTAAACAAAACAAAAGAAGCTGAAAGTAAATTTAAAGATATAAACGAAGCTTATGAAGTATTAGGCGACAAACAGAAACGCCAGCGTTACGACAGCCTCGGTGCAAACTGGCAGGGGGGCGCGGAATACACACCTCCTCCGGGATTTGAACAGTTTAACTTTGGCGGCGGTCAGGGGTATCAAACCTTCAATTTTGGCGGCGATATGGGCGGATTTTCGGACTTTTTCAGTTCATTGTTCGGCGATATGATGAGCGGACAAATGGGCGGACAATCTTCCCGCCGCACAAGAAGTGCCTTTGACGGTTTTGATTTTGGCACAGCAGGAGCCGCAGGCGCAAACCGGAGTTCAAGAACTTCAAGAACAGCCCGCGAAGCCCAGACTATGAATGAAAATCTTGATGTTACAAAAACTTTAAACGTAACGGCAAAAGATCTGTTTGATCAAAAACCGATTACAGTAAAATTCAACGAAATAGAACGCTGCAATCAGTGCCCGCCAAACGGCGGCTACTGTTCAGTATGCGGCGGCACAGGGATTAGAACAGAGCAAAAATCAATCAAAGTAAAACTTCCGCCTGAAATAAAAGAAGGTCAAAAAGTCCGTGTCAGAGGCGAAGGCAAAGGCGACACCCGCGGACAAAAAGGTGATTTATACCTTGTTATAAATATAAAAGATAAAGAATATGATGTTGACGGTATTGACTTAACCAAAGATGTTGAAATAACGCCTCCGGAAGCTGTTTTAGGCTGTAAAAAGGAAATTTCTACGTTACACGGAAACATCGGGATAAAAATTCCGCCAAAAACCTCGAGCGGTCAAATGTTAAGATTGAAAAATTTAGGACTGCCCCAAAAATCCGGCGGTTTCGGGAATTTGAACGCAAGAGTAAAAATCGTAATACCAAAAGATATTTCCGCTAAACAAATTGAACTGTATAAACAAATCCAAAACCTCGGATAAAATTTATTGAGCGGCTGAACTTTGTTCAGTCGCTCGTATTATTGACTTAATAATTATTATTATTTTCCACTCTAAAGTATAAAAGTAGACAAATTTCTTTTTAATGCTAACATGATAATATGCTTGAAGGTATAAAAGAACAATACAAAAAAATAACAATTCTGGACAAATATATTCTCAAACAGATTATTGAGATGTTTATAATGGGTGTATGTGTATTTACCTCAATTATTTTTGCGTCTGACACATTCATTACACTTATTAAACAAATATCAATGTTCGGAATACCATTCAAGGTTGCGTTGATGATGATTATCCTGAATCTGCCTTCAGTTATTGTTATGACAATTCCTATGGGTGTGCTGCTTGCAACGGTTATGACACTTAACAGATTAAGTCTTGCATCAGAAATTACTGTTATGCGGGCATGCGGCATCGGGCTTAACAGAATTGCTAAACCAATTTTTATATTTGCAATTATAATGTCCGTATTCAGTTTTGTTATAAATGAAAGTGTTGTACCTGTAATGACAAAACAATCAAAGGATCTGGCTCTATGGGCGCTCGGACAAAAAAATATTCCGGAAGGCAAACAGAATTTCGTTTTTAAAGAAAACAATCAGGACGGAAAATTAAAAAGACTTTTCTACGTCGGCTATTGCGAAAATAAAATTTTGTATAATATAACCGTGCTTGATACTGCCGAAGAAGATACTATTCAGGTTTTACAGGCGGATGAAGGCAAAACCTCCCCTGAAGGCTGGGATTTTGAAAAAGGTGCTGTATATACAATAGGTGATAAGGGTAAAGTTTTAAATACAACTCTTTTTGATCATTCAGTTGTAAAATTCGGGGTGGATTTGTCAAAAGAACTTAATAAAAATGTTGCAAAAGAAATGAATTTTTCAAACCTCTTGAAATACATCAGTCAGAGCAAACTTGATCAGGAAAAACGTAATGAAATTGTAATTGAACTATTTGATAAAATCGCACTGCCTTTAACCACTCTGGCACTGGTTTTAATCGGTGTGCCACTTGCGATTACTCCGCCGAGAGTGAGATATAACCGTGGATTTTTATTTAGTATACTGATTATTTTTGCATATTACCTTATCCGTGCACTTTCAATATCTTTTGGGGAAGCAGGTGCACTGCATCCGTTCCTTGCTGCCTGGATGCCTAATATTGTTTTGACTTCTCTGGGGGCACTGTTATATTACAAAAAAGTCTTTACTATTGAATAGGCTTGATATTGAAATTTGTTTATCATAAAATTATCACATAGGATTAGCTAAGGAGATATAAATGAACGAGCTTTTAAAAAAATCGGCTGCTGAACAGAGTAAAGCCTTAAAAAATAAAGAGATTTCCGCTGTTGAATTAACACGTGCAGCGTACGAAAGAATTTCCGAACTTGATGAAAAATTGGGAGCTTTCAATTCTTTGACAAAAGAAACCGCACTTGAAACAGCTAAAAAAGTTGATGAAAAAATTGCGAATAATGAAGACTTACCGCTTTTGGCAGGTGTTCCGCTTGCGCTTAAAGATAATATGAATTTGATAGGATCTAAAACAACTGCATCAAGTAAGATTCTTGAGAATTTTGTTTCTCCATTCAATGCGACTATTACGGAAAAATTGCTGGGTAATCTTGTTCCTATATTAGGGAAAGCAAATCTGGATGAATTTGCAATGGGTTCATCTAATGAAAACTCAGCATTCAAAAAAGTTCATAACCCGTGGAATTTGAATAAAGTTCCTGGGGGCTCATCAGGCGGCTCAGCGGCTAGTGTTGCGTCTTGTGAAGTCACTCTGTCACTTGGATCAGATACAGGCGGATCAATAAGACTTCCTGCATCATTTTGTGGAATTGTCGGGATGAAACCTACTTACGGGCGCGTTTCAAGATATGGATTAATTGCGTTTGCCTCATCTCTTGATCAAATCGGTCCTTTTGCTAGAACTGTTGAAGATGCTGCTAATTTGCTGGAGGTTATCTCAGGTCATGATCCTAAAGACAGCACATCTTTAAATCTGCCGGTTGAACATTATGCGGCAAATCTTAACAATGATATTACAGGCATGAAAATCGGTGTAATAAAAGAATTGATGAGTGAAGGGCTTTCTGATGATGTTCAAAAAGCAATGCAGAAAGCGATTGAAGATTATAAAAAATTAGGATGCGAAATTGTTGAGATTTCTCTTCCTCATCTTAAATACTCAATCGGCATCTATTATATTCTGGCAACTGCTGAATGCTCATCTAACCTGGCACGCTTTGACGGTGTAAGATACGGCTACAGAACACCTGATGCTAAAAATCTTATGGAAATGTACACCAAAACAAGGGCAGAAGGTTTCGGACCGGAAGTTAAACGCCGTATAATGCTCGGAACTTATGCACTTTCATCAGGTTACTACGATGCTTATTACAAAAAAGCACAGCAGATGAGAGCACTTGTAACTCAGGATTTTGTAGAAGCATTCAAAAATGTTGATATCTTAATTTCGCCAACTTGTCCGAATACCGCATTCGATTTAGGGGCAAAATCATCAGACCCGCTTGCAATGTATTTAACCGATATCGCAACTATTTCAGCAAACCTTGCAGGTATTCCGGGGATGAGTGTACCGGCAGGATTTGACAAAGACGGCATGCCGATCGGGCTGCAAATCCTCGCTCCGCAATTGCAGGAAAGCAAATTGTTTAATGCGGCTCATAAATTCGAAAGAGCAAACGATTATTATCTCAAATTGGCGGATATATAATTTTTGTGCGGGTAGATTTTCTACCCGCACTTTTTACAATTGGAGTATATATGACAATTAATACGGAATATCTAGAAAAATGTATTGAAACTTTACTTAAATCATATTCACTTATAAACACAGTAGACGAGGGGTCTGTGGATTATGAAATGTACCGTAATTCACTTGTTAAAAGTTTTGAAATGACTTTGGAGCAGAGTGGTAAACTTCTTCGTAAAAAATTAACACCGTTTTTTGCAACTAAAAAATCTGTTGACCAATTGACATTTAAGGATTTATTCAGGCACGCTTTTAAGTATTCTCTGTTAACTGAGGATGAAGTTGGACGCTGGTTTAAATACAGAGATAACAGAAATAATACAGCTCACGATTACGGTCGTGCATTTGCGGAAGAAACACTTTCTCTTATTGATGATTTTATTAAAGATGTTAATCACCTCAAGGATATTATAGAAAATGAGTAATTTGTTTATTAAACCGGAACACCTAAAAATGCTTTTGGATATTTTTGACAGCTACTGTCCAAAGGCAGAAGTTTGGGCTTACGGAAGCCGCATTGACGGTTCTGCTCACGAAGGAAGTGATTTAGATCTGGTTGTTAAAGATTTCCACACCAAAAATGTGAATATTGGACATCTAAGAGAATTATTTTCAGAAAGCAACATTCCTTTTTGTATTGATATTTTTGAATTTGATCAGTTGCCGCATTCTTTTCAGGAAGAAATAAAAAAGAATTACATTGTCATTAAATCCGGTGGCAAAAAAAAATGTTGACATGTTTTATAAATCACACCTGAATATCTAAGGAGATATATTAATGAGAATATTACCTGTCGTAACAAGATTTTTTACAAACAACGCCAATACAAACACAATAAACCGGCAAAATGCATTTAAGCCGCAATTTACGGCAGATGATGCAAATGATACTTTCCAGTCTTATTCAATTCTTGATCTACAAATTAATGAAATGCAGGATGAGATAGAAAATAAAATCAAACCTTACAAAGAAATGATTAAAGAAAAATTCAATATTATAGGTAAAATCGGTTATGATACTCAGGAAAAATTAAAACTCATCAGAACATCCGAAACAGAATTAATGAATAAAAAATTTGAAGCTAATGAACAGCCGGTTTTTAAAAAGGCTGATAAAAGAACAGAACCGTATGAAAAATATCAAAAGAACATAAAAGAATTTGAAACAACCGAAAAATTTGTTAAAAACAGTTCTTATTATTCTACCCCTCAAATCCTTAAAACAATAGAAAAAAGCCGTGCAAAAGTTTATCGTGATACAGATGAATTTTCTAAATTGCAGCCGCTCTATGACACTATACAGAATACAAAAAATGAAATGTCAGACGAATTAGATCTGATAAATTCACACAATTTACCTGAATTTTCGCAAAAAATAAAAGAGTTGGATGATAAAAACCTGACAGCAGTAATGCTTGCGTTAGTTTCCGGATATCCTGACGCTGTTGCAATATGTAAAAAATCAGATGATATTTTAAAAGCTTATAAGGAAAAAAGTCAGCCTTCTTTTAAATTGCTTGAGCAGGTTGAGGCGCTGAACGGCGAAATTCAAAGATTTGACGGGAAATCCTCAGACAATAACCGTAAAGTTGTTGAAGAAATGGATAAATTTATTGATGAAAATATAGATTATGAAGATAATATTTTATCGAAAAGTGAAATAAATCAAACTTACCAAAAGTTATTGCAGGATGCTAATATTGCAATAAAAAAATATACCGACAGATTAGCGAAACATCTGGCTGAGGATAAAACAACTGTCAGTCCGCGAATTATTGACAGAACACTAAAATCTCAGGCAAAGGCTAATAAAACAATAAATGAACTCATCCAAAAAGAAAAACAAAAATTTTACGAACAAATAAATTCAAATATTCAGCGTTAATTTTGAAAAAATCTTTTGGCGATCTGTAATTCTTCGTGTTTAGTCAAATCTGGATTTTTAAGTTTTTCTGCCAGAATATAGTCAAAACATTTTGAATACGCAGGAGATGGGGCAAAACCAAGATTTTTCAAATCCGCACCAGTCAGAGTTAGTTTTATTTGTTGTAAATCGTCTAGATAATGCCGCGCGGTCTTTTCATTATGCAAAATTCCATATAACAGAACTGTTTCCATACGAAGATTTTCAAATGCTTTGTAAATCTCGAAATCAGTTGTCAAATCTTTTGACGGTAAATCATCAAGGATTTTTTGTTCAATTTTTGTTAACGGCAGACGGGATAAATCTCCAAGTGTTCCGGCAAAAACAAGCCAGCTATATTCAACAGGGTAATCATTAACAAGTTTTTCTATATTCACAGCAGGCAGGTTAACTTTTTGGGGCGTTACAATTTTGTAAATATCGTCATTAATAAATCGCTCGTATGCCCACTGCAAACCGTGTTCCATTTGTCCTTTACAGCCAAAAGTTTCCGTGAGTTCTTTTTTAACCCGTGAATAACTCATGTCATAATTAATATTAGCAAGATAATCATCCTGCAATTTTTTTGTATGTTCATCAAGTTCAAATCCGAAACGCATGGCAAATTTCAACCCGCGGATTATTCTTGTCGGGTCATCAATAAAACTTCCGTCATGCAAAACCCGCAATATGCCATTATGTAAATCCTCAACCCCGCCGGTATAATTCACAATTTCACCCGTAGAAACGGACATTGCAAGAGCATTCACAGTAAAATCACGGCGCAAAACATCTTCTTTTAAAGATACTCCGAGTTTATCAACCTGCGGCAGATGTCCTTTTTTTTCATATTTTTCAGTTCTGGTAGAAGCAAAATCCACCTCGCGACCGTCAACCAGGACTTTTATCGTACCAAAATCAGGATTAACCTGTAAAACTTTTCCGAATCTTGCGCAATAATCTATAGCATTTCCTACATAAGTTATATCCACATCCAGACATTCACGGTTAAGCAAAAAATCTCTGACTATCCCGCCTATAAAATATAGTTTATTTGATGTATCGTTTATTTTGATGATGTCCATGTGTTAATATTAGCGTAAAATAAACATACAGACAAGTTATAAAGGAGAAATCATGCTTCAAGAAGCAGGCAAAGCCATTAATTCAGCATTTAATAACAGTTTTATAAAAAAATTAAGCCAGTATCTTCACGATTGTGTGCGGGAAGAAGTAAAAAGTTCTACCTTCCGTAACCTCAAAGGCGACAAGGATAACAAATGGATTTTCTTACCGGGTGAAGAACAGCTTTTTACTAATTTTCAGGAATATATTGCGCTTGACGGCAGCAACCCGAAACTTACAGAATTAATGATTCAAAGTGAATTAGGGCAAAAAGATAAATATCTGATTTATGGTTATCTTTTTCTTGTCGGCAAAAGTTCTAAAACAAAAAAACAAAATGAATTTTTAACCCCTCTTTTATATATGCCTTGCAAACTTGAGCGCAACGGCGTAAATATCAACTGCATTCCGTTGGATGAGGTTTTGTCGCTCAACACAGGGGCGCTGGCAGCGCTTATGCGAAAAAACGATGATGAAGATGAAGTTGATTTACTGCTTGAAGGTATTCTGGATGTTGTTCCTGATCTGCCGATTACTGATGAAAAACTGAGCATCTTCTTAACAACTCTCAAATCACTTGTTCCTGAAATAGAAATAAGTACAAATAAAGCAGATTATTCAGAAGAAGATAATATCTCCAAAGCAACAAAAGATTTTTATAAAGAAAAAATCGACGGCGACAATATTGATGATGTTATTGAGGAAGAAGAAAATACCCAAAAACAATCGCTTAAACTGGAAAAAATTTCAGTCACTTATCAAAGCGCCATAATTTTGACTAAACGTCCGGCTGTCACAGCAGGGGTTTTGCATGAGTTAATGCAGATAGCCGAAAAACCGAGCGGAGTATACCGTGAAACAGCTCTTAATATAATTAATGAAGAATACGCGCAGTCAAAAGAGAAATCAGTACCTGTTCAGGATTTGAAAAAAATAACTGATTTTTATCCGATCACACCGCTTTCATTAAGCGACAGCCAGCAGCAGGTAATAAAAAACATAGATAATACAAAATTTATTGCGGTACAAGGACCTCCAGGAACAGGTAAATCCCAGACGATCGTGAATCTTGTTGCACACCTTGTTGCAAACGGCAAAACCGTTCTTGTTGCTTCCCGTATGGACAAAGCCGTTGATGTTGTGGCAGACAGACTGAACGATTTAGGCGCAAAGCATATGGCGCTCCGTGCAGGAAGGCTGAATTACCAACGCCAGCTCAGCAACGATTTGAATAACCTTATTGCAAACAACGAAGATCTGGACAGCGATGTAGAAAATATTCTGCTTGTAGACACAAAAGATATGAAAGATCATCTGAATCTTCTAAAAGACTATGAAAACAAATGCGAAAAAATAATTAAACTTGAGCAAGACTGGCATGATCTGGATCTTGAATTTCTTGAAAACAAAAAAACAACAGGTAAAATGCAATTTATCCAATCTTCTCTAAATCGCGTTGAAATTGAAACTGTTGCGCTTATCCTTAAAACTCTTGAAAAAAACATGGCAAAATCCGGTTTCTTTGCAAACATTGCGAATTTCACAAGTTTAAATCAACTGAAAAAAATTCTTAAATCAAAAGATTTTGAGGTAAATTTAGAGAATATAAACAGACTTAGAACAGAACTGGAACTTGCTGAAATGCAATTCAGGCTCAATAAAATTGAATCTGATATTCAGAAAAACGGCAACCTGCATATTTTGACAGAACAAATCCGCCAAATGAAAAAGAAACAGGGTACACTTGCCAAAAATATTTTAAAGAACAAACGCCGTGAAGCTCTAAAAGCGCTTTTGCGTGACGAAAACAAGCGCCGGCGCCTGAAAATACATGCAAAATCACTTGTAACTTCCCGCAAGCGACTGCAAACCAATATTCTGGAAGAAGAGGACTTTAAGCCGCTTTTGGAAGCTTTTCCATGCTGGTGTGTTACAACTTATGCCGTTTCAGATTCTTTACCGCTAAAACCGGGGATGTTTGATGTGGCGATTATTGATGAAGCCTCTCAATGCGATATAGCAAGCTGTTTCCCTATAATGTTCCGTGCAAAACGTGCTGTAATAGTAGGTGATGACAAGCAATTACCGCATTTGTCTTTTCTTGAAAAAGCAAAAGAACAATCATTTTTAAGCCAGTACGGTATCCCAGACAAATACCAGCTTATGTGGCGTTTCAGAACAAATTCCATGTTCGATCTTGCAGATTACTATTCTATGAACAGCGTTATGCTGGACGAGCATTTTAGAAGTCTGCCGCCAATAATCAACTTTTCTAACCACGAATTTTACAACGACAGAATCCGTGTTATGCGCAAAGATAGACCGGACGAAAATGTACTTGAACTTGTAGAAGTTCCTGACGGCAAGGTCGATTTTGACGCAACCCGTAACATGCCGGAAATAGAAGCTGTCGTTAAACGGCTTTATGAAATAGTCGTGGAAGACGAACGCCAGAACCCTGAAAATCCGGTTTCTATCGGTATAATTTCACCGTTCAGGGCGCAGGTTGAACAGTTAAAAATTTCTGTAGCTAAAGTCTTATCTGATCACATGATAAGAAAACACCAGATAGAAATAGGTACAGCACACACCTTCCAAGGTGATGAACGAGATATAATGCTTATCTCATGGGCAGTAGCGGATAACAGTTATACCCAAAGCCTTATATTCTTGCAAAAATCAAATCTTTTTAATGTTGCGATTACACGCGGACGTAATAAGGTTATCAATTTCATCTCACGTAATCCGCGAGAACTTCCTGAAGGGCATTTCAGAAATTATATTTCATTTATTCAGGAATACCAGAACCGCCGCAATGCCGGAATATCAGGTGAAATAGATGAAAATATTTATAAAAATTCACTTGAACGGGAAATTGCAGGTCAAATCCGCGAGCTTGGACACAATGTACAGACAGGTGTTGAAATAGCCGGTTTGAGTGCTGATTTACTTGTCGATAATAAATTTATCATAGAAGTTGACGGTGTAGAAGATAGCCAAAAACTCTATCATATGACTAATATGAAAAAACAGGCAATACTTGAACGCTGCGGATTTAAGGTTAAGCGAATAACCTTCCGTGAATGGCAATATTCACCGAAAGTCTGTCTTGACAGAGTTCTTGCTGTTGAATAAAACTACGCAAACGGTTTAACCACTTGCGTTGTCCTTAATCTTAATACATCCCGACAATTTTACGGACTTCTTTTAAGACTTTTTGTGCTTCTTGTCTGGCTTTTGCAGAGCCGTCATTAATAATTTCCGTAACTTCTTCCGGATGTTCTTCATAATATCTGCGTTTTTCCCTGATAGGCGCAAAGTATTCATTAATAACCGCCGCAAGTTCACGTTTACAATCAGCACAGCCGCGCAGTCCTTGTTCGCATTCTGTTTTGACTTTTTGTATCTGTTCTGGAGTACCGAATATTTCCCAGTATTTGAATGCTACTTCACACTGATCAGGATGCCCTAAATCGGTTTTTCTCAGACGGCTTCTGTCTGTAATGGCGGTCATTATCTTTTTAGCTGTTTCTTCAGCGGTATCGGAGATTTTTATATCATTATTAAAAGATTTACCCATTTTGTTACCGTCAAGCCCGCATATTAGAGAACATTCATTCAAAAGCGGTTTTGCTTCTTTAAAGAACTCTGTTTTGTAGATGTTATTAAATCTTCTTGCCACATCACGCGTAAACTCCAGATGCGCAACCTGATCAATCCCAACAGGCACAGCCGTTGCATTAAACATCATAATATCAGAGCTCATCAAAACCGGATATCCCAATAAACCATAGCTTACCTGAGAATTTGCGCCCTCTTTAGTCCTGAGAATTTTTGCCATATCTTTCAGGGTTGGATCGCGTTCTACCCAGTTTTGAGGTGTAATCATACTTAAATATATATTTAACTCTGCAATTTCCGGCACATGCGATTGAACATAAATAGTTGAAATATTCGGATCAATACCGCATGCAAGCCAGTCAATTACAACATCTTTTACATCCTGTTTGAGGTTAGCCGTATTGTCATATTTAGTTGTCAGGGCATGCCAATCAGCTACAAAAAAGAAACTTTCATATTCCTTTTGCAGTTTAACCCAGTTTTGTATTACACCAAGATAGTGCCCTAAGTGTAATTTTCCGGTTGATCTCATACCTGATACTATTCTTTCTGTCATAGCTTTCCTCCTCTTTCCTCTCTATAATATCACAAAAAATTCATATCGGCTTGCACACCTGCGTTTTTTCGGATAGAATGTTATGTAAACAGAGGGGATATAAGATGAGAATAGATGCGAAAAATTTAATAAAGATTTACGGTGACAGAAGCGTTGTAAATGATGTTTCGTTCTACGTTAATAAAGGTGAAGTAGTCTGTCTTTTAGGACCGAACGGCGCCGGAAAAACAACTACGTTTTATATGGTTGTAGGTCTTGTTAAGCCTAACAAAGGACAGATTTTGCTTGACGGACAGGATATCTCATCTTGGCCGATGAATATTCGTGCAAAAGCCGGTATAGGCTATCTGCCGCAAGAAGCCTCTATTTTCAGAAAATTGACCGTTGAAGATAATATTAAATTAGTTTTGCAGATGAATGACAAGTTGACTGAAAATGAAAAGAAAAGGAAACTTGAAGAATTGCTGGATGAATTTGGTGTGACAAGATTACGAAACTATTCCGCCGTTTCCCTGTCCGGCGGTGAACGAAGAAGGGTAGAACTGGCAAGAGCGCTTGCTGCAAGTCCGGACTTTATCCTTCTTGATGAACCTTTTACAGGTATTGACCCTATTGCTATAGGAGAAATTAAAGATAATATTCGTAAACTTTCGGAAGATAAAGGTTTAGGAGTTCTAATCACAGACCACAACCCTAAAGCAACACTTTCTATTACTGACCGTGCTTATGTCATATTTGACGGAAAAATTAAAATTCAAGGTCGCAGCGAAGAAGTTGCTGTTGATCCGGTTGCTAAAGAATTTTATCTCGGAAAGGATTTTGCACTGTAATGAAACTCCGTATATCTATCTATGACAAATATATATTTAATCAGGTTTTAGTTACAACATTTGTTGCAATACTGTTGTTTACCGTTGTATGGATAGCGCCTGAAATGCTTTTGAGTACAATTAAAAAGACTCTCGAAGGCGTATATACCGCTAAGGAAGCCGTCTGGGTGCTTGTTCTGGAACTTCCTAAAATCCTTGGAAAAGCTTTTCCTGTCGGACTTCTGCTCGGCTCGCTTTTTACTTTTGATAAGTTAAGCAAGGATTCTGAATTAACTATTTTTCGTGCAGTCGGTTTGTCCTTTAAAAGGATTCTTGCACCGGTTCTTGTCTTGAGTTTTATTGTGACAGGCATGTGCTTTGTGACTTACGACAAACTTATTCCGTATTCTGCCGCAAAACGAGAAAAACACCCTTCCACTCAATATATTTATACCCAGAAAGACAAAAACAATGTTCCGACTCTGGCGGTTGTTATTTCTCATTTCAGAGATAACAATATGGAGGATATAATAGTTCTTGATTTTTCAAAAAAAGTGTATAATGATGTCCATCAGCTTTCTGATATATATTCAGCCAAAACAGGTATAACTTATGAAAAAAAATGGGTTTTGAACGATGTTGTCCATTACCAGATTAACAATGACGGCATTTTTACAAATATAGAAAAAATTCCTACAATGAATATTTTGGAAGAAGGTACATCCGCGCATGATGCCTATATCTTAATGACTTATTCAATGAAAAAAGAACGCGAAATTACAAACGCTAATTTAAAAAAATATATAGACCTTCTAAAACGAGAAGGGTTGGATGAAGAATACCGTTATATGCTGAATAAATATTTGCAAAGATTTTTCCACCCGTTTGTTTGCGTATTACTCGCAATAATGGGAACTCTGTTAGGCTTTAGTAAACCGCGGGAACAAAGGCTTGTCGGGTTTACTATTGCAATAGGCTGTATATTTTTGTATTATATAACTCTGCCGTTTTTCGACCTACTGGCAGAAAAAGGTGTATTACCGCCGCTGATTACGGCAGCATTTCCACCAATAGCATTTCTGGCGGCTATTATAGGATTTTACAAGTCTAAGGATTTATAATGAAAAAAATATTCTTGAGTTTATTAATTTTATTCAGTTTGACAACAAGTGCTTACGCATTTGGAGATCCACGCATTGATGTCAAATATGAAAACGGGATCTATCATATTATCCTGAAAGGCGAGAAGATAAGAGAACGTGTTAAATTTGTGTCAAGCGAACATCTTATAACAACACGTGAAATGCATCAACGCGCAGGCGCAAGATTAACGCTGAATGCAGGATTTTTCGACCCCAAAAACGAAAAAACAATTTCATATGTAATCACAGACCGTCAGACCGCTGATGATCCATTGTTTAATGAGAATTTGATGCGGGATCCTGTTTTGCGGCAAAATCTTGAGAAAATAATCAATCGTACAGAATTTAGGGTTGTTCAATGCGATGATGACAATTCCTGGCGCTACGAAATAACACCGCATAACAGTTCGGTTGATTTTGCCTGCCACATTGAAAATTCCGCACAGGGCGGACCTCTTGTCTATCCTGATTTAAAACTTGAGGAAGAATTTTTTGTGCAAAAAAAAGACGGTAAGGTTATAAGAGAAAGCGCCTCTGTTTTACATAAAACCTCAAGAACAATAATCGGACTTAAAGACGGTGATGCACATATCTTGATAATTACAGACGAAAATCCTATGGATTTATATGATGTACATGAACTGTGTAAAAAATTAGGTTTTGATCGTGCAATGGCGTTTGACGGCGGCAGTTCAACCTCTATGAATTATAAAAATAAAATAGAAGTTACCTCCCGTGGCGATGGTGCCGGTCGCAGTGTAAAATCATTTATGCTTGTGTATTAATTGGAATACTCACATTGTCATTTTTTAAGGGAATAAGTTACAAAAAATCAGGCAATACGTGAGTTAGTGAGTTGCCTTCTTTAAAAGACGTTAAGACGTTAGGACTATAGGACGTTAAGTTCGTATCATTAATTCGTCTTAGCAAATTTTACCAACAACCGCTTTATTTTCAGTGTCTAGCTCCAGTTGCATCTTTAGCCTGTCCTCTCCCATGGGGTGGACAAGTCCGCTCTTACATTCTTAGAAACCGCTAAAGAATGACGAAAACCGTCAATTTACCTCTCCTATGGGGGAGGTCGAAATTCTGTGAGCAAAGCGAACTTAGAAATTCGGGTGGGGGCGGACACAGTCCGCTCTAATACATTGGAACGAGATTTGTGTTGTCGCCTTTTGCACAAACTTAGATTGCATTACAGACTTAAATGTCGGCTTATAACGGTCACCGTTGCGCCGTCATCCCGCAACAGTTTTGTTGCGTCTTGTAAGAGTTGTCACCTTGCGGGGCGGACACAGTCCGCCTTGTCTGCCTTCTGCTAACGTAAATGCGTAAATTTTTGTTCTAGTCATATTCCCTCCTTAAATCATGTTATAACATTATTATAATCTATTAACAAAAATTACTGTCATAATAGTTATAACATTGTTACAATGTTTAGCCATGAAGGCTATATGATAAGAAAAATAATACAGATAGGAAACAGTTGGGGCGTTATAATTCCGTTGCCAATTCTGGAACTGATTAAAATAAATCCAATAAAAGACAGAGTTGAATTTAGCGTAGAAAAAGATTGTATAATTATTAAAAAAGTTAAAGAATAATCTTTGTACTAACAGAGCTTTTAGATATCAATATCTTTCCGGTAATATTTATGTTCCATCCGGATTTTTTCAGCGTAATTTTTCAGTGCCGGATACGGATTTTCTGAATTAGTGCAAAGTGAAAGCACACGCCCGCCATTTGAATATAATTTCCCGTCTTTTGTCTCAACTCCGGCAAAATAAACATCAATATTCATATCTTCTGGCAATGTAATTTCATCGCCTTTAACCGGCTCCTCTGGATAACCTTCTGCCGCAATTGTTAAACACGCGCCAACGCCATCGTGATATTCTGGCTCCGCCCCATTCAGCAAGATATCAAGAAAATCATTTTTGAGATTAGTTAAAATCGCCTGACACTCAGGATCGCCAAGCCGGACATTGTATTCAAGAACATACCAGTCCCCGCGTGTCCAGATTAATCCCGAATAAATAAATCCGTTAAAATCCGCACCTTCAGACAACAGTGATTTTTCAAGTTTTTCTAAATATATTTGTAATTTAATTTGCTGCTCATCTGTCAAATTAACCGGTGTATAAGCCCCCATACCGCCTGTGTTCGGGGCATCTTTTGCGGCTGAAAGCCGCTTGAAATCTCTTGCAGGTCTGAAATTTATCAGTCTGCCGTTATAAAGATATGACATTACAGAAATCTCTTCACCTTCAAGATATTCTTCTATAAAATACCTCATGCCGGTAAATTTTCGCGCGAATACATTTTTTTCATCGTTGTTATATAAAACTTTTACACCTTTACCCTTGCATAATCCGTCAAATTTCATAACCTGTGGAAAGTCATTTGATTCAATAGGTAAAAGTTTAGCGCATTTTATTCCGTGGTTAACTATGAATTTTTTGGCAAAAAGTTTGGAGCTTTCAAGCTGTGAAAATTTTTTATTAACTCCGATGCATTTAATCCCGCGTGCTGTAAATTCGTCAACAAGTCCATCGCAAATCGGCTGTTCAGGTCCCAAAATTACTAAATCAGGAATTTGTGAAACTTCAGATAAAAGTTCAAGACAATTTTCTTCTTCTATGAGTTTTACAGATTTCGACAATTTAGATTTTTCACAGGCTGTTTTTATTGCCTGTTCTCTTGCTCCGTTACCTACAACCCATATATTTAATGCCATTTTCACCTCCAAATTTTTTGACAACTAATGACACCCACTGCAATTTCCGGAGCATCCGCCCAGTAAATCAGAAAAATCAAACACCTCATCTTTCAAAAGTTTTTCTATTACTATCGGATAAAGTTTGTGTTCAAGGTTATGAATTTCAGCTTCAAATTCATCAAAATGCGTCAAATTTCCGATTAAAACAGGGTATTGCGCAATGATTTTTCCGCCGTCAAGATCGCTTGTTACATGGTGGATCGTCACACCGCTTACCTTAACTCCGGCATCAAATGCTCTGTGTATTGCATCTTTTCCCTTAAATGCCGGCAATAATGACGGATGGATGTTTATAAATTTTCCTAAATTAAGGACATCCTCAGGCAAAATCCGCATATAACCTGCAAGCACTATTAAATCAAAATTATTTACCGCAAAATATGCACCGTTTTGTTCAAATGGCAGGTATTTGTATTTAACACCCAGATTTTTAGCACGGGTTAAAATATACGCATTAACATCATCCGTAAGGCAGGTTATATCGACTTCCATTTCAGGTTTTTGCGCAAAATATTTTACTATTGCCTCAAAATTAGACCCGTTACCGGAGCCCATAATTGCTATCTTTTTCATATTATTATCCTCCCGAGTTCAAAAGGTGTAAACTCTTTGCATATCTCAAAAATTTTTTCCTTATTTTGCGGGGCAGCAAATATACAAAAACCGACCCCGCAATTAAACACATTATAAATTTCATCGCCGACAAGTTCGTGTAAACATTGGAAAATCGGCTGTTGCGGAATATTTTGTTTAAAAAATTCGAGTCTGCTAACCTCCACTATTCGTGACAGGTTTTCAATTAGTCCTCCGCCAGTAATATTTGCCCCTGCTTTGATTAAATTTGCATTCCACAATTTACGAATAGTATTGTAATAAATATATGTTGGAACAAGACAGGTTTCAAATTCTTTATCAGACAATTGACAGTCATTATATAATTTTCTGACAAGTGAAAATCCGTTTGCATGAACTCCGCTTGATTTAAGTCCGATGAGAATATCACCGGTTTCTATTTTTTGTAATTCTCCACCTCCGGCGCCTATTGCAAATCCTGCAATATCAATTACGCCGTCACGCAAAATATCCGGCATTTCAGAGGTTTCGCCGCCCAACAGTCTGCAATTACATTGTTCTAAAACCTTTTTAAGTTCAATAATTATTGATGATATTGCATCGCTGTCAAGTTTATTTACAGCAATGTAATCAGAAAATCCAAGAGCCATAACATCACGGGTTGCCATGTCATTAAGATTTGCCGCAACGACTTCCTGTGCAATATCAGCATACCGTTTGCGTTTGTATAGCGGGATAATTTTTGTACCGATACCGTCGCAGCAGTTATAAATTTTTATTCCGTTATAATCAACAGAACCGACAAATTCACTGATGTTTTTGTCCTTAATCTTTCTTGAAAGAATCTTATTTAATCTCTCAGCTTCCTTCAGGTCAACGCCTGACTGTTTATATGCGTCCATAACCTGATTGTATTACAAACAAAATATCACTGCCAGCAGCATTTTTATATGTTGTTGTTTTTTTAATCTAAATTAAAAAACATGCCGGCTTATAACTGACCGGCATGTTTGAAAATTGAATTTTGAAACTTATTAGTTACACAGTGCAAGCAGAATACCTGCTGCAACAGCTGATCCGATTACACCTGCAACGTTAGGTCCCATAGCGTGCATCAACAGATAGTTCTGGCTGTTTGCTTCCAAACCGACCTTGTTAGATACACGTGCAGCCATAGGAACAGCTGATACACCGGCTGAACCGATAAGTGGATTGATTTTGTCTTTAGAGAACATGTTCATAACTTTAGCAAAAACAACACCGCCGGCTGTTGCAAATGAAAATGCAAGTACACCTAATATCAGAATGAACAGTGTTTGAGTTGTCAAAAACTGACTTGCTGATAATTTAGAGCCGACAGACAATCCTAAGAAAATGGTTACGATGTTAATCAGTGCATTTTGCATTGTGTCTGAAAGTCTTTCAACAACACCGCATTCTTTACATAAGTTACCGAAAGTCAATGCGCCGACTAACGGACATGCATCCGGCAGGAATATAATACAAAGTCCGAGAACAACAAGAGGGAAAACGATTTTTTCACGTTTAGAAACTTCTCTCAATTGTTTCATTTCAATTTTACGTTCTTCTTCTGTTGTCAAAGCTTTCATAATAGGCGGCTGGATTACAGGAACAAGCGCCATATAAGAATATGCAGCAACTGCAATAGCACCTAATAATTCAGGAGCAAGCTTAGAAGTTACGTAAATTGATGTCGGACCGTCTGCACCACCGATGATACCAATAGCGCCGGATTGCGGAAGTGTAAAGCCAAAACAACACAACGCAAGCAGTAATGCGCCAAAAATACCGAATTGTGCGGCGCCGCCTAATAGTGCTGTTTTAGGGTTTGCGATCAACGGACCAAAGTCTGTCATTGCGCCAACACCCATAAATATAATCAACGGGAATAATCCCTGATGTATACCTGCTTCATAAATAATTCCCAAAAAACCATGCGGTCCTGCCATATCTGCAACAGGAATGTTTGATAACAAACCGCCAAACGCAATAGGAACTAACAAAAGCGGTTCAAATTCTTTTTTAATACCAAGCCATAATAAGAACAAACATAATACAATCATAATCGGTGAGCCGAATTGATGAAGAAATTGTTCAAATCCGCTTGTAATGGTCGGGTCAGCAGGCTGTATGAAGTTTGCAATACCTGTTGACTGCCATAATTTATATAAACTGTCTACAATATTCATCTTTTATTCCTTTTCTAATGTTTTCTTCATTACAGTGAAAAACTAACCTATAGTTACAAGTACTTCACCTGTTTTGACTTTATTACCTACTTCAATTTCTACTGACTGTACTGTACCGGATACAGGAGATTTAATTTCTGTTTCCATTTTCATAGCTTCAATAACAGTTATTACATCGCCCTCAGCAATAGAATCGCCGACACCTACAAGCACTTTTAATACAGTACCAGGCAGAGCAGCCTTAACCGGAGTTCCTTCACCTGCCGGAACAGCTGTTGCATCAATACCTGCTTTTACATTGATGTCATATAATTTGCCATTAACAGTAGCCTTGTCGCCTTCAATCGTAACAGCGTATTTTTTACCGTTAACAGAAACTGTATAACCGCCTGTTGAATCAATTTTAGGTTCTGTTTCGCCTTTTTCACATTTTCTGACACCGATTGTGCCTTTACCCTGCAAGAACAAGATGCCTTTTTCTTTGCATGCAGCAGAAATAAAGATATTTTCATCAGTAATTGGTAAACCTGCTTCTTCAAGTCTTTTCTTAGCCGGTTCAATACCTTTTTCAGGATCTTTATCATTTAAGTCAACAACTGTTTCTGTTGTAGGTTCTAAACCGAGTTGTTCAGCGGCAATTTTGATAACTTCCGGATCAGGTTCACAAGGAGTTTTACCAAAATATCCGAGTACCATTTTGCCGTAACCTTCTGCAATCTTTTTCCAGTTACCGAACATTACATTGTTAAACGCCTGCTGGAAGTAGAATTGTGAAACAGGTGTTACAGAGGTACCGAAACCGCCTTTCATAACAACTTCTTTCATAGCCGCAACGACTTCAGGGAATTTATCCATTAAGTTGTTGTCGCGAAGCATCTGTGTATTAGCTGTTAGAGCTCCGCCAGGAAGCGGTGATTGAATAATCATCGGGTTAACAGCAAGTGCCTCAGGCGGTAAGAAGTAATCTTTCATACATTCTTTAAATATTTCTTCTGTTTCAAGAATTTTTTCAACGTCAATTCCTAAATCATAATCAGTACCTTTAACAGCATGCCACATAGAAACGATATCCGGTTGAGCAGTACCTCCGGAAACAGGTTTCATAGACAAATCTATACCGTCAGCGCCGCCGTCTAAAGCTGCCAGATAACATGCAAGCCCTGTTCCTGCTGTTTCGTGAGAGTGGAAGCGGATATGTGCATCTTCACCTAATATCTCTCTTGTACGTTTAATTGTTTCGTAAACCTTTCTCGGGCTTGAAGTACCTGATGCATCTTTAAATGCAAGACTGTCAAACGGAATGCCTGCATCTAAAATATTTCTCAATACTCTCTCATAAAAATCAACATCATGAGCGCCTGTGCAGCCGTAAGGAAGTTCCATCATTGTGATTGTAACTTCATGTTTCAAACCATTATCTCTGATACATTGTGCTGAATAAATCAGGTTGTGAACATCGTTAAGGGCATCAAAGTTTCTGACAGTTGTAACACCGTGTTTTTTAAACATTTTTGCATGCAGGTTGATGATATCTCGCGGTTGAGAATCCAAACCAACAACATTCACCCCTCTTGACAAGCTTTGCAGGTTAATATCCGGACCTACAGCAGCTCTGATTTTGTCCATAGTTTCAAATGCATTTTCATTGCAGTAAAAAATAGGTGATTGAAATCTTGCACCGCCTGCAACTTCAAAATGTTTAAGACCTGCATTAACAGCAGCTTGCAGGGCAGGAATAAAATCATCAACAAATACTCTTGCTCCGTATACGGATTGGAAACCATCTCTGAATGAGGTGTCCATAACTTTAATAAGTTTTTTAGCCATAATTTTTTATCCTTTCACTTATTCTAAAAAATGTAATTATTTTTTTGCCATAACAGCCGCAATAGCAACGGCTATTGCCTCATCTTCCCTTACTGCCGCAGTTCTGTTTTTCTCAACTACTACAACCTTTTCAGGATAAATTTTGTTCAAATAGGCTACGACATAAGACATTACATGCATAGCGCCTATCATCAGCCACAAAAAGGCTAACACAAAGCCCATACCTATAACCATTAATGTCATACCTACAGTCAATAATTCTAAATTCATAATATATCTCCTATAGTTAGTACGATCGGTTGTCCGTCTTTTTCTAAAATAAGTTCGCCTTTATCTGTTATTGATTTTGCGATACCTGATTTGTTTTCATTGAATACCTGTACATTTATTTCTTTATTCAAAAAACAGGCATGCTCAATGTAATATTTTTTTATTTCTTTAAAACCTTCTTGTAAAAATCTGTCGTACCCTTCAAAAAATTTACCGGCAAGCATGTTTGTAAAGGCAGTCAAATCAATAGTTTCACCGGTTTGCAAATTTAAAGCGGTAGCGGCTTTATCTATCTTGTTTAACGATTTAATATCACCATTAAGATTTACCCCTATACCGAGAACAAGCCCTTTAAAAAGAGTTCCTTGCATGACGGTTTCTGACAAAATTCCGGCTATTTTTTTACCGTCCACAAGCACATCATTTGGCCACTTGATTTGCGGCTGAACATTGTACTGCTCAAGGATTTGCGCCAATATAACCGCAAGATACTGGGTAAGATTTGAATAGACTTCTGAGAATACATCAGCCGGTTTTAAAACAAAAGATAAAAACAGATTTTCACCGCCCAAATCAATCCATGTTCTTTGCAAACGTCCGCGTCCTGCTGTTTGCCGCCCGCATTGAATTACAGTTCTATCCGGCAGATTTTCCAGATTAGATTTGGCATATCGGTTAGTTGAATCTATCTCTTTTAAATAAATAATACTCATTAGTCCTCTTCTATACAATTAATTCTAACCCAAACAAAAAAAAATTTGCGATTTTTATTTTTATGTATTAGAATAATTTCAAAAGGGAGAGAAATTTTATGCAACACTGGTTATATAATATGTCAATTGGCGGTCATACATTGACTTTTAACCTTGATACTATTTTTACCATGTGGTTTGCAATGATTGTTCTGTTAATCTTCGCAATTGCAGCAACGAGAAAGCTTTCACTGGTTCCGAATAAATTACAGGCGTTTTGTGAAAGCATTATGCATTTCTTCTGGAGTGTCATGGGTTCTATGAATACAGCAAGACAGCATGTTCCTCTTATTGCATCTTTATTTTTATTTATTTTATTTGCAAATTTAATGGGACAGCTTCCTTTAAGAATCATTCATATTAAATCAGGCGAGCTTGCCTCTCCGACAAACGATGTTAATCTGACTGCCGCAATGGCAATTATTGTATTAATATATTATGTAACAGCAGGAATCATGAAAAAGGGAGGCAAATTCTTTTTACATGAATTTAGTTTTACCGGAATTGTAATGGCACTGGTTGAATTGCTGGAAATGGTTACAAGACCTTTAAGTCTTGCAATCCGACTTTTTGCAAACATATTCGCCGGAGAAATTCTTGTTACAATTGCATTAGGAGCATGTGCATATTTTGCGCCGCTTCCGATAATGCTTTTTGAAATACTGGTTGCATTCATTCAGGCAACAGTATTTATGATGCTGACAATAGCTTACGTATCGTCCGCAACAGGTGAAGAACACTAATTATATATATTGTTAAAGTAAAGGAGAAAAATTATGGAACAATTAGCTCAATTAGGTGCAGGTATTGCAATCGGTTTCGGCGCAGTTGGTGCCGGATTAGGTATCGGTTTTGCAACAAAAGGTTTGATGGATGCAGTATCAAGACAGCCGGAAGTCGCTGGTAAAGCATTCGGTTTCTTCTTGCTTGGTGCTGCTTTGTCAGAAGCTTGTGCTTTGTATGCATTCGTTATCGCGTTCTTGTTATTGAACAAGTAATAATTGGAGTATGTCATGGAATTTAACGCAACTTTCATAGTTTCAGTAATCAGTTTTATAATATTCACACTCTTGATGAATGAAATCCTTTATAAACCGGTTTCAAAAATCGTAGAGGAGCGTGAACATTTGATTAACGACAATTATGAAAGCGCAAAAGAATCTAAAGAACAGGCAGGCGCTATTTACGCTGACAGAGATGAAAAATTATCCAAAACAGCTGCTGAAAATAAAAAACTCACTGCTGAAACTCTGGCTAAGGCAAACGCTGATGCTAAAAATAAAACAACTGATGCTAAACAGAATTCCATTGCTCAAATCAACGAGGCAAAATCTGACATACAAAACAGAAGTGAGGCTCTCAATAATGAAATTAAAGGTCGAATTGATGAGCTTGCAGATAATATTTCAGCTAAAATTCTTGGAGAAGTCTAATGGAAATTTGGAATTTAATTCTGGAATCAAACACATTTAATTTTATTATACTGGTTGGTATTATTGCGTTTTTAATGCATAAGATGAAATTCGGTTCTGTTATAGAAAATCTTAAAGAAAATATTATTAACAGAATAGAACTTTCAAAAAGTGAACGTGAAAAAGCTGACAAAGAATTAGCAAAAGCAAAAGATGCGGTTGCTAATTTGGATAATGAAATTAAAGCAAGCATTGAACTTACAAGAAAAAATATAGATGCTGCTGTTAAAAACACTCTCGAAACAGCAGAGCGTCAGGCTGAAAATATTTTAAACAATGTTAAAACAGTTGTGGAAAATGAAGAAAAACAGGTTTCTTCAAAAATATTGAAGGCAACCGAAACAGAAGCTGTTCAATCTGCAAAAGAAAAAATTATTGCAAAATTGAAAGCTAATCCGCAACTTCATAACAGATACATTGATGAAGCTATACGAGATATTGAAAAGGCGGCATTATAATGACAACATCATCAAAAAATTACGCAGGAGCGCTTGCTGAAATTGCAGATGACAACATAATTTCATATGATGGGATAAAAAATGATTTGAACACAGTGTCTGAAATCATTAAAAATTCTCCTGATTTAAAAAGTGTACTTGAAAATATAACCATATCAACCGATATAAAAAACAGTATTATTGATGAAGTTTTCAAGAATCAGATTAATGAAAAAATCATAAACTTTTTGAAAATTTTGACAAATAAAAATAAATTCGGTGAATTTGCAGAAATTAAATCAGATTTTGAAACAATTTATAATGACGTTAACAATATCAAACTTGTTGATGTAACCTCTGCTGTTGAACTTACTCAGGAACAAAAAAACAGAGTAACCGAAAAACTGCAAGCTAAATTAAACAAACAAATAAAGGCAAACTGGCTGCTAGATGAAGGAATTATTGGCGGTCTGATAATTAAAATTGATGATAATGTTATCAATTCGAGCCTTAAAAACAGATTGGAAAAATTAATATAAAGGGGACAATATGGCATTAATTACACCTGATGAAATCAGTTCAATAATAAAAAGTAAAATAGAAAATTATGAAGCGCAGAGCGAAATATCAAATACCGGAACCGTAATAGAAGTTGGTGACGGTATCGCGAGAATTTACGGTTTACGCAACGTAATGTCAAATGAACTTGTAACATTTGAAGACGGACAAGGAACACTCGGTATTACGTTAAACCTTGAAGAAGACAATGTAGGTGTTGTAATTCTCGGTGAATACACACAAATCAAAGAAGGTATGACAGTAAAAACAACCGGCAGAATTGCATCAGTTCCTGTTGGCGATGCGTTAATCGGAAGAATTATCGACCCGACAGGTAAGGCAATTGACGGTAAAGGTGATTATGAATACACAAAAACACGTCAGATTGAACGTGTAGCCCCTGGTATTGTAGCAAGAAGATCCGTTTATCAGCCGCTGCAAACAGGCTTAACAGCAATTGACGCGTTAACACCTATCGGACGCGGTCAACGTGAATTGATTATCGGCGACAGACAAACCGGTAAAACCGCAATTGCAATTGATACAATTATTAACCAGAAAGGTAAAAATGTAATTTGTATCTACGTTGCAATCGGTCAAAAAGCGTCTACTGTTGCGCAGTTAGCCAAAACATTAGAAGAACACGGGGCAATGGAATATTCAATCATTGTTTCAGCAACAGCGAATGAAAGTGCTCCGTTACAGTATATTGCACCGTTTGCCGGAGTTGCAATAGGTGAAGAATTTATGGAACAGGGCAAAGATGTTCTGATAGTATACGATGACTTGAGTAAACACGCTCAGGCATACCGTGCAATGAGTTTGCTGCTTAAAAGACCTCCTGGACGTGAAGCTTATCCGGGCGATGTATTCTACTTACACTCAAGACTTCTTGAACGTGCCGTTAAGTTGAATGATGAATTGGGCGGCGGAAGTATTACTGCATTGCCTATTATTGAAACTCAAGCAGGTGATGTTTCAGCATACATTCCGACAAACGTAATTTCAATTACTGACGGTCAAATATTTTTGGAAAGTAATCTGTTCAATTCCGGTGTACGTCCGGCGATCAACGCAGGTATTTCAGTATCCCGTGTAGGCGGCGCAGCACAAACAAAAGCGATTAAGCAGGTTGCAGGTAAATTAAGACTTGACCTTGCACAATTCAGAGAATTGGAAGCGTTTGCACAATTTGCGTCAGATCTTGATCAGGCAACTAAAAACCAACTGTTACGCGGTCAAAAATTAACCGAAGTCTTAAAACAGCCGCAATACAATCCGTTAAGTGTGGCAGAGCAGGTATCAATTCTGTTTGCGGCAAATGAAGGTTTGCTTGATGATATTGCAAATACAGATATTGCAAGATTCAAAAAAGAATGGTTTGTATTCTTCAACGCAAATCTTCAAGAACTTGCAGAACGCTTAAACGCAGGCAGTGCATTGTCAGATGATGACAAAAACGCTTTGCGTACGAACCTTGAAAATTTCAAAAAGACATTCTAAAAGCTACTGTAGATGTGGGCTTTCCATATAAACTAAGACTATATATGGCGGCTTATTAAAAGTTACTATATGATTGGGTTTCTATCCCAACATTATAGGAACAAGAATGTTGGATTGGACACACCTGCCAAACGATAATGACTGTTTAAAATAAAGCGTGCCCGCCAAATAGGATAAACAAGGAAGAAAAATGACAAACCTTAAAGATATTAAAAACCGGATACAGAGTGTTGAAAGCACAAAAAAAATAACAAGAGCAATGAAAATGGTTGCTGCTGCAAAAGTTAAAAAAGCAGAATCAACCGTTAAAGCTTCACGCCCGTTTACAACTGAATTAAATACAATGTTTGCTAAATTGCTTAATTCAGTCGGCAGTTATAGCGCAACATCTCTCAAAATTAAGCAGGCAATAGATAATTATCCTGCATTGCTCAGCACAAGAGAGATTAAATCTGTTGCGCTGCTGGTTATTACATCAAATAAAGGTCTGGCGGGGGCTTATAACGCAAATGTCGTCAGAAAAACTATCAATACAATTAGTGAATACAATAAAAAAGGTATCAAAACCTATTTGTTTGTAGTCGGTCAAAAGGGTATTTCAGCGCTCAAGCGTAAATGCAAAGAATTAGGCTGTGATATAGAAAAGAATTATCTCAGTATCGCTAATAATCCTACATCAGAAGGCGCTTATATGGTAGCAGAAGATCTTGCGGATTATTATGTTGAAGGAAAAGTAGATAAAATAGAAGTTATTACAACGCGATTTAAAAACATGATGAGCTACTTTGTGGAAAACTGGGAGGTTTTACCGCTGGATAGAACATCAGAAAAAGCTGATAAAGACAGCGTTGTAGAACCTTTAATGGAATTTGAACCGGATATGCATCATATTCTGCAAAAAGTAGTTCCGATGTATGTGACGAATATAATTTATCAATCATTGCTTGAGGCACAGGCAAGCGAACTTGCATCCCGTATGACAGCAATGTCCGCGGCAACAACAAATGCCGAAAAAATGATAAGCGAACTGTCTATTGAATATAACAAAACCCGCCAGTTTGCAATTACTCAGGAAATTATTGAGGTTGTTTCAGGCGCAAATGCCCAGATCGGATAGACCTTTGGGGCGCTAAGTTATATTCTTACAGGTTAATTAAAACTTTTACGCAGCGCGGTTGCCGTAGAAGTTAACCATTTTGCTTTTCAGAAATTCGTTGTTAGCCTGACTGGTTTCAATAGGAGCAGTTGGTTGTTCTGCCATTTTTTTAGCGTTGTTGCGTGCTTCACGCTTGTTTGTCATATAGATATTCAGTCTTGGAATACCTATACCGAGTACCAGTGCAGAGTAAGCATAACCGATTAGCTGCGCAAGGTTAAGAACTTTCAGTTTGCCTCTTGTAACTTTGTCTGCTTCAGGAAGTAATTTCATCATTTTAGAGAAACTCAAAGCCTTACCGTGTTCGCCAAGTGTTGAAACTTCTGCTTTTTTCAAACCTTCTATTAATACTTCATCTTTAGTCTTGAGTGTTGAATTTATAAATCGCTTGAATACATTTGTGCTTTTTTCTGCTGTATTTAATAGAGATTTAGACTTGTCAAGCGCCATAACTGCACCTTTTGTAACAAGACTGCCGATAATCAGCAGGTTAAGGAACCCTAAAGTATCCTTGATAGCGGATTCTCTGAGTTCATCCTTGTCACGTGCCGCAAAAAGCCTTGACATAATCGTCATACCATAAACGAATTTTAACTGGTTAATTGTCGGTGTCATCCCTTTAAATTGAAGTTTAGACAGGAATTTAGAAGGGTTAGTTGTGATTGTAGCAAGAGCACCGATTCCAAGAGCCAGCCCTGTCACTACTTTCATTAATGCAAATGATTTAGAATCATCTTTCTGGCGACCTTCAACTCCGACAAAACCATCACTGCCTGTACGTTTTTTAGTCAAGTATCTGTTGACCGGCTGTACAGACATACCGAACAACGCCGCAAATCCTAAACCGAGCGCAGAACGTTTGAGGTTAAGGGATTTAAGACCTTTTACAAATTTGTTATTAGTATGGATGTCAGTATTGATAAATTCATCTATAACATTATCCTGAACAAATGTTTTTGAAATATTCAAAATGTTTTCAACAGTTGTTCTTAAAGTCGTAGTTGATGTTCTTACTCCGTTGTCAAGCTTAGCTGTTTCTTTGCCGCCTGTTGCTTCTGAAATCACATTGACTATACGTTCAAGTCGTTCATTGAAAAGCTTTTTCATAAACTTTTTGTAGTGATTTTTTTGATTCTTAAAAATTTCAGCATCTTCCATGTTGTGAACGATATCGTCAATTAACATATCTTTTGCGTCATCTGAGATGGTTTTATACCCGTTGTTGAAGGTAGAAATTCTGCTCAAAATATTGTTTGCAAAATCTTTTTTAATTTCTTTCGGCAGCACTGAATATTGTCCTGTAGAGTCTTTTGTAAGTGTTCCTCCATTTTCAAGATAATTTTTCAATGAAGCATGCCATTCTGATGCCATAATATCAATAGCATTGTTGTCAGCATAAATTCTGTGAGCCTTTATGTCATACTTATTGTTAAAAGCAGCAGCTAAAGCCATGCCTGCAATAGTTCCATAGACACCAACCATTGAATGATTGAATGTACCGCAAGATTCTCGGATAAAAGTTTCCGTTCCAGCCTGCGGTCCGCGTTTACGCATATCTGTCCAGGTTCTCGGGATAACCATAGATCCTAAGTCAACAGCATTAGCGCCCCATGCCTGATTGGTTTCGAAAAATCTCAGACCGCCTGTCACAATGTCCATTGCGCCGGTAAATCGAGGCTGTTCATCATTATTGTTATTATTTAGTTTTTGTTCAAATTTTGGGGTAATATATTGTACTTTCATTATGTTTCTCCTTACGAATTGTTAAATATTGCGCGGAACGCGGGATTGTGCTTGATTGATGCTTTTACGATGTCAGACGACAACGTAGAGCCCGCGGCGGCGCCGGTCGATGCCCCGGCTTTAATATTCGCAAGTTCTTTTGCTTTGCGTTCTTGTTCTTTTTTGTTTGTAACTGTTCTGTTATATAACGGGATAAATACACCAAGTGCAATGAGTGAGAAAGCAAGGTTACCTATCTGGCAGATTGTACGTAATCGCTTGTCTTTTACAGTTGCAAGTTCATCAGTTGATTTGAGCGCGGTATGTTTTGTCCAGTGCCAGAATTTTTCAAGCGGATTTGCATTACGCTTTAAAGGTTGTAGTGTATTTATTAATTTTGCATCAGGATCTTTGTGTTCAATGTATGTTGCAATACCTTTAGCCGCAAAATCACCTAAGAAATAGAAACTCAGGAAGGTTGCAATATCACGGATTGTTGCTTCGCGAAGATCATTAGGATCTTCTGATGCGCCCATACGGCTTGCAAATGTTGCGGTTGAAATTATTCGCGCCTGATCCATAGACGGGAATTTGCCTTTGAATTGCAGCATATTAAGTGTAGGAAGTTTCATCATAGAAAGCAGTCCGACACCAATCATAGAGCCGACAGAAATTATTTTTTGTTTAAATAATTGTGCTTTTTCTTCTTTAGTCGGTTCTTTATATTCTTTGCCGTTATAAATCGGCGCACCTTTTTGTCCGGCTGATTTGTGGGTAAGCCATCTGTTAATCGGCTGCATTGATATCGCAAGCGGAATTATAACAGCAAGACCGCCTAAACTTTTCCAGTTAACAAACTTGCTTGCTTTTTTTGCATAAGTTTCTAACTGCGATGCATCTGTTATATTTTCCTTTGCAACCCCTCTCAGGAATTTAACCATGTTTGAATAAATACTTTCGAGGTTGGTTGAATGGAATTTGTTTTCGCCTTTGAATTTTAAGTTTTCTGTTATATGAGTTTTTGCCGCAATTATATTAAATGCCTCTTTTGACAATTTAGAGCCATTGTGTTCATCATGTACAGCTTTTACAAGTTTTTCAAAGATTTTGTCATCTTCTGAGGTCAGAATTTTGTTGAATGCTTTTTCACTCTTGCCGTCAATACCTGATATATCGTAGGTTAAATTTTTGAAAGCGTTGAATAATTTTTCATCGCCTGCCCCTTGTGCATTTTTGTAATAATGCGTAATTTTTTCAATAGTGTTTGTATCAGCCCAGTTGCCGGCAAGATTTGATTTGTTAAACGGTTTCATCAGAGCCGGCACAAATTTGTTCAACCCGCTTGCTATACCGTAAACGATATATCCTGGGATAAGACAGTTTACAATAAGTCCGGAGGATTCACGTCTAAATGCTTCCATACCTGCAAGCAGATTGATTTTATGGCGTTTGTTTTCTTGGTTTTCATCTTTTTTCGGATTTGTATCTTTTGGAACCGCAAAAGTTTCAACTAACGTACGCGGAATAATTGCTGTTGCAAGATCCAGTACAGTTACATTAATCATCGGGTGTTTTTCGCATTGCTGTACGAGTTTTATGCCGCCCTCTGCCGCTTTTTGGGCATATCTGTGCGCTGTGTTTTGAAAACCGCCAAATGAGAGGTCTTTTTGTTTTTGACCAGGGGTATATTTGCTATTTATATCACTTAATTTAATTTCACTAATCATAAATCTTTTGTCTGGTTTCTACCTAATAACTACAAGTATTATAACAAGCACACATTCATTATAAAAGCGGGGCAAAAATTAAATTGCTATTTATACACTTAATGTAAAGTTTATATTAAGAAGGTTTTTTGATTTTTTTACTAAAAATAGAAATTTTTAAAACTGTTTTTTATAATTTCGGCTAAAAAACTTATCATTTAATATTAAATATAGCGTAAAAACGTTTTTTTAAATCAAATTTTTTTTGTAAATTTTTGTAAATTTTTTGAATATATTCAAATTTTCACTCAAACAGTATATAGCCTTATGATAATACTTTACTCTAAGCTTAAAAATTTTTTAGTGCTATAAGCCTAAGTGTTTTTAGTTATTTACAGTTATGACGAAATGCCAGCACTGTAGAATAGTTTTAAGTATTATTCGCCCTTATCATATTCATAAACAGGCTTATTGTTTTAAGGAGTTCTGATTATGAAAAAAGCTTTTATAATATTTTGTATACTATTGACAGTAAATACCGGATATGCAGGTCAGTACACTGCTACATTGGATAAAATAGAGAATGAGATTTTCGGATTCCAGTACGGTAACGAATCTGATGAAACGAGATTAAGCAGAATAGAAGAAAGCGTCTACGGGCAGGCAGTTGGTGGTGCCACTCAGGATAGAATTGCAAAATTAACAAAAGACCTTTCAGCAAATGAGATTGGCAAAGAAATAGCCCCTAAAGAGGACACTTTTATGGACGAAACAGGTGATTATGCAGACGAACAACCTGTTGCGCAAGGTCCAAACGTAGACTATCCTGCTGTTAACGAATTAGAAATGCAGGTATTTAACAAAGAATTTAAAAATCAGGATATAAGTGTAAGGCTTTCTAAGCTGGAACAACAAACTTTTGGAAAAACCTATAATGACGATTTGAGTACGCGTGTCGATAGACTTAAAGCGGAAATAAAACCTTCATCACTTATGGATAATGAAATAGCACAATCCTCGAACGGATTTTATGATGATGAAGTAGTGGAATTGGACAAAAATTACCATTTAGACAGATACGAACCGCCATCATTTGATTATGATGCATATAATGCAAGGCATTCATCACCTAAACGCACAAATCTTGCCAGCATAGAAAAATCAATGTTCAAGCAGGCATATAACAATGACGATATGAATAACAGGCTTTCAAGAATAGAATCCGGCATGTTCGGAACAACTTTTGAAAACGATGCACAGCAGGACAGAATAAACAGAATTGCAAGTGCATATAGTGCGCAAAAAACAGCAGGCACATACGATTCCAATAAGTTTTCCCAGAACATGGCAACAGCAATGCAAATAGGGACACTAATTCTTATGGTACTTGCATGCGTGCTATAACTAAATAAATTTAGTTCAAAGGCACTACTATGGAGCTAGGGCACTAAGGAGTTACTAAATAAGGCAATGCGTGAGTTAGTGAGTTGCCTTATTAACAAGACGTTAAGACTATAAGACGCTAAGACGTTAAGTGCATTAATAAAGTGATTATTGGAGAAATTT
>CALUQJ010000003.1 GCA_944322865.1 Candidatus Gastranaerophilales bacterium | reverse complement strand
GGTAAGATAAACGTAGAACAATTAGCAGGCGTAACAGGTTGCATGATACCAGAATTAAAAGATACAATGTGTATAACACAGATATTAGGACCACAAAACGGCGGCTATAGCCCTATGACATTAGAAGAATGTAACCAAGCAGTATCAGAAGGCAAATTAGGAATAACAGCATGCGACTATAACTCAGATTATTGGGCAGGAGCAGTAAGAGCCTGCGGCGGAGTCCAAAACATGCCAACTCAAGCTCAGCTAGAACAATTAGCGGCATACATATATCCTGATGCCGATGAAATTAAGGGTGGAACTACTATAACCTTTGCGAACTGGGATGCTGATCGAGCTTCGCTCTTCTTAGCTCAATCACCTTATTCCTACTTCTACGTTTGGTCCGGGCAGGAGTACAGCCAGTACTTCGCGTACCGCCGCGGCTTCTACCCTACCGACACGGGCTGGACCCACAAATTCCGCACCCACAGCGACTTACTCGCGGTTTGCCTGGACCAATAAGAGGACACTGTCCTCTTATTGGAAGGGAATAGGGGAATAAGGAAATAAGGGAATAAGTTCTTTACAAAAAATAGGCAATGTGGAATTTTCCATGTTGCCCTTTTTTAAGGGAATAAGGGAATAGGGAAATAAGGGAATAAGTTCTTTACAAAAATAAGGCAATGCAAGATTTTAGCGTTGCCTTGTTCAAAAGACGTTAAGACGCTAAGACGTTAAGTTCATTTCAAAAATAAGGCAATGTGGGATTTTCCATGTTGCCCTTTAAAACATACCAATATCGTTCCAATGTATAAGAGCACACTTCGTGTGCTGTTGCGGGATGACGGCGCAACGGTGACCGTTATTAGCCGACTTTTAAGTCTGTACTGCATTTTAAGTTTGAGCAAAAGGCGACAACTCCAATATCGTTCCAATGTATAAGAGCACACTTCGTGTGCTGTTGCGGAATGACGGCGCAACAATGACCGTTATTAGCCGGCTTTTAAGTCTGTACTGCATTCTAAGTTTGTGCAAAAGGCGATAACATCAATATCGTTCCAATGTGTAAAAGTGGACCTGTCCACCCCCACCCGAATGCTGGAGTCCGATTAGTGTCATATTTTAATGTTGAGCATACCTGACCAACATTTTAACTTTATCCGTTTAGTTGAAAAGGGCTGTAATAGAAGCAACTATATATTCATCAACTAATTTTTTAGCCCTTTCTTGTATATTTTTTATACGTTTTGGATTTAATGCGTAATAAAATTCATACCGATCAAAACTATATCGCCCATCTGTATTCATTATTGACGGCTTTTCTACCATTTTATATAAATTTATACCTTTAGAAGAATGACTATCAACTATATCTATATCTTGAAAATCTTCTATATTTTTTATAGCCTTTTTGACCGCAGGGTCAGAAGCATTGAGATACTCATCCATAGGAATAGGAATGTCTTGCACTTTTAATGCTATTTTGCCATTTCTAATAAATAAATTCCCTGATTGACCATCTTTTGCGATTTCTGATAATAAATCTACTACATCATGGTTAAGATCTCCATAATGTATTAATCTATTAACAAAATTTTTTAAGCTAGGGTCAATTTTGGTACCAAAAGAAATATTCTTTCTTCTTTGCAGAGCAGGTTCTTTAGTAAAATTTTGGTGAACTGGATTAAGCATTATTAACTCCTAATTTTATTAATACAAAGCAATTTATTGTTTTATAAAAAACATAAAATAGAAAGTTGCTATCAAAGACACAATGGCAAGCGATAAAATTAGCAAAAGTCATAAAAACGCAAGAATATTGTAAAAATTTTATATTTACAAAACTTAATAAATCAGAACGTTTTGTTAGTTTTGCAGGTCGGATTTACTAATCCTACAATAATTAAATAGCAGCCTGATGTTTTGGAGTGGGGCTGCCTCAACTTTACACGAAAAATTTCAAAAAGAGGATGAAAACCTTTAAAAAGATTGGGCGCGGTGGGGTTCGAACCCACGACCTACGGATTAAGAGTCCGCTGCGCTACCAGCTGCGCCACACGCCCAAAAGAATTTAATATTTATATTATTTACAATAACTAGCTTATCATCTAAAAAAGAAAAATCAAGTAAAAAATCCTCAAGCAATTTGCAAGATATATTTTTTTATGTCAGAATAGTAGTAGTTACAAAAGAAGGAAAATCTGATGAAAGCAATGATAATGGCAGCAGGTGTCGGGTCAAGATTAGATCCTGTAACACAGAGTATACCTAAACCTCTTGTACCTGTTGCGAACCGACCGGTTATGGACATACTTCTGGAAAACCTTTCTCAAATCGGCGTCAAGGAAGTCATTGCCAATACTTATTATCTTGCGGAAAAGATTATTAAAAGATATTCTAACAACCCGTATGGAGTTGATTTTAATTATATCAGAGAAGAACATTTATCAGGGACAGCCGGGGGCTTGAAAAAATGTCAGTTTTTCTTTGATAAAAAAGAAGATTTTATAGTGCTGTCTGCTGACGGGCTTTCTAATGCAGATTTAGAAAAAGGTATTAAAGTTCACAGAGAATCTGGTGCTATTGCGACAATCGGTATTAAGAAAGTTCCTATGGAAGATATTCCAAATTTTGGAGTTGTTGTGACTGATGAAACAGGATTTATAACAGAGTTTCAGGAAAAACCGTCAATTGAAGAGGCTAAAAGCAATTTTATCAATACCGGAATTTATATTTTTAATTACAGAATATTTGAATTTATTCCGCAAAACACATTTTATGACTTTGCCAAAAATGTTTTTCCGGTGCTGCTTTCAATAAATCAGATTAATACTTTTGAGATAGAAGGATATTGGAGTGATATAGGAACATTGCAGCAGTATAAACAATCCACACAGGATTTGTTTAACGGATTATGTCATTTTAGTCATTCAAAAATAAATGAGGCTGATAACGGACGGTATATTACTGCCACGCCTAAGGTTAATGCAAAAATTCTCGGGAATTGTACTATCGGATGTAATTGCAGTTTCGGGGAGAATGTTGTGCTTGAAAATTCTATTATTCTTGATAATGTAAAGGTCGGCGACAATGTCAAAATAAAAGACAGTATAGTTTCGTCAAACTGTTTTGTAGGAGTGGATTTGTATTCACAGGTTATCGGGGCAAATCAACATCTGGAAAATGAGCGCATAAATGTTTAAGCATCCCAGAATGCTCTTTTTTCTTCCGGATATGGTTTGAAATCGTTTTTCCTGTAAAATTCAACTGCATTAGGAGCAGGAAAGACTTTTATATGCTTTTCAGGAAAAGTTTCTTTAAGAAACTTCAACATAGCTGAGCCAATATTTTTGAATGAGGAATTGAAATTAACATATCCGTGTTCGGGGTTAACCTGAATATATTCAAGCTCGTTCATATCATTTTTTTCCGCAAACTGCGCAACCGCCAGAACGTCATCAGGACGCATGTTGTCCCAGTTACTCATCTGGGAAGTTATTGCGAAAATATGCTTGTTATCAAATATTCTGCCTGATAATAACGAATCTTCCATCTCATAATAAATGTCAGAAATATAATTATATACTCCCCAGTTGTGAGAAAGTGTATCTAAAAGTATACGGTCTTTGTGTGAAGTTTTGTCAATTTCAACCATAGCGGTTTTATAAGGACGTAAATTATCGTTTTCATCTCGTTTTTGTACGTATACCGGTTTTATATAATTTGCAAGAAAACTAATATTATTCATCTGGGAACCTTTCTGATGAATAATAAAAACCGGTGGTAAAAAAATTTGCTATATTAAACAATAAAATATATTAAAGCAAACATGAAACATAACGCCAGAGCACTAATTCCAAACCACATATGCATCAACGGATGTTGGTACTCCCAAATTTCTTTAATAGTAATAGCTGCGTTTTCAATAGTTTGCATACTTTAGATCTCCATAAAATCTTACGATAATTATATTGTCCACATTTATCAAAAACAGACATCACCTATTCGGTTGATTATTTATAACCTTTCAGGTATTATACAATTATGCGAGAAGTAGAATTGTTGTTACCTGCGGGTAATATGGAAAAACTTGAATATGCGATAAAATATGGTGCAAATGCAGTATATTTGGGAGTTGTGGATTTCAGCCTGCGCGCTATGCGAAAAGGTGAACTTATAACACCGGATAATTTAAAACAGGCTATAGAACTTGCACATTCACTCGGCGCAAAAGCGTATTTGACACTGAATATTTTTGCATTTAATAACGATATAAAACTTTTGGAAAGTTGTATTGATAAATTTAAAGAAGCGGCGCCGGACGCTGTTATATTAAGCGATTTCGGAATTTTTAATCTCGTAAGAAGATATATGCCGCAAACACCTGTACATGTCAGCACTCAGACCAATACTTTGAATTATGAGAGCGTAAAATTCTGGCGTGATTTAGGGGCGAGCCGCGTCATTCTTGCACGTGAACTTCCGATAAAAGATATTGCGGAAATTCGCCGGCAGGTGCCGGATATTGAACTTGAATGCTTTGTTCACGGAGCACAATGTGTTTCTTTCTCGGGAAGATGCCTTTTGAGCGATTATTTTTCCAAAGGAGAGCGCAAAGCTAATCACGGCAACTGTTCACAGCCATGCCGGTGGAGTTATAAGCTTGTTGAAAGTACACGCCCTAATGAATATTATGAGATTAATCAGGATGAACGCGGGTCACATATTTTGAGCCCTAAAGATTTATGTCTTGTTGAATATTTGCCGCAATTGATAGAAGCCGGAGTTGATTCTTTAAAAATTGAGGGCAGGACAAAGAGTCTGTATTATGTGTCAGCTACGGCAAAAGCTTACCGCGGTGCAATTGACGAAATATTATCCGGTAAAACAGATGATTTGCACAAATACTTTGTTGAACTTCAAAAAGTCGGGAACCGCGGGTATACTCAAGGGTTTGCATTAGGCGATAATAATGGCGAAAGTTACAGTTACGATATTTCAAAAGGACTTGCAGGAGCAGATTTTTTGTGTGAATTTAAACGTTTCAAAACAGATGACGATTACTATCTTGTTAAAATTAAAAACAAAATGCTGCTAAATGATGAAATAGAAATTATAACCCCGCATGAGCAATTTAAAACTAAAGTCATTTCGATTAAAAATGAACAGGGTGAGGAAGTTGAAGTTGCAAATACTAACGATGATATTTATATGAAATTTTCACAAAATCCGCAAGATTACAAGTATGCTCTCGCCCGCACAATAGGAGTAAAACAGCATGTTTCTTAAACCTGATTACAATGTAGAAAACATATACGCAATAGATTTAGAAGAATTACAAAAAGTCGGGATAAAGGCTATGCTGTTTGATTTAGACAGTACTTTAATGGCGTCAAAATCCGGTGCCTATACTCTTAAAACATTGGACTGGCTTGATAAAGTTTCACAAAACTTTTTTATCGGGGTAATATCAAATAATAAAAATCCTGAATACATAAAGAAAGTACAGGCAATATCAGATTTTCCTATACTTTTTGATGCCAATAAACCATCTTCCGTGAAAGCCGCACAATTTATGAAAGAACACGGTATTACGGCAGAAACAGCTGTTTTGGTAGGAGATAGACCTCTGACTGACATCTGGTGCGGTAAAAAACTCGGCTGCAAAACTATATTAGTGGATTCAATAACAGCCAAAACAGAAAATATGCCGACTCGTTTTGTACGTAAGCTTGAACGCTGCTGTATCCGAAATTGGGGTTGAAAAATTTTTTAAAATACGTTATAATAGAAATGTTAGGTTTAATTTAGGAATTATATGGATATATTAAAAAAATACTGGAAGTCGCTTACAATTGCCTTAGGTGTTCTTGTGATTATCTACGGATTTTTCGGGATAAAAAATTATATTATCTCGCGCCAAAAACTGGAAATAACCAATATTTGCCAGAATGATGAACTTATTGCAAAATTAATTACAAAAAATATAAATCCTTTTAGTAAATTTAAATTCATGAAAAAGCGCAATATGGATTGCCGTGTTATGCTTGCGGAAAATACCCCTGATGCAAAAGAAAGTCAGCCGGAAGATATTTGCAGTGCACTTGACGCAGCTACAAATTCCGTTGTAATGGTTGTTGATACATACGTAAAAGATCTATATGACCGCCCGTCTGCATCAAAAGAGTTGAAAACCACCGCAAAATTAATGATACCATACAGTTATTGTCCGCAATATTATCAGGATATGATTATACTTGTTAATATTAAACGAAAATACGGCTTATAAAAATTAATCTTGCGGGATTAATTGTGCAATTAAGTTATGCGCATATTCTAATAACTTATTTTGTTTAGGTTGTTTGCCTTCTTCTGAGTATTCAATCCCTAATTTTTTCAAACCTTTTCTGATATTTTTAGCAGCAGTATCGTGCGGCGCTATTTCGATTTTATCTTTATGAAAATTAGCGGTAACATGATTGTCCTTTACAAGCGTTACAACTTTATTATAAAGATAAGGAACATTTTTGTTGTTACCCTCATTATGTATAAAAAATTTACCGGTAAAATTCGGGGTGATGCTTTGAGTTTTCATAACATTCTTAATCCTTTCTAGAAATATTTTAGTATAAACAAAAATACTGTAAAGGAAAATTCAGATAAGCGCCTTAACTGCAAGTAATATCAAGATTATACCACCGGTAATTTCTAAGTATCGTGACGGGAAATTTTTTATTAAATTTCCGCTCCAAAACCCGGCAAGTGACATAATAAATGAAGCAAAACCGATTATCATGGCAGGCTCAATAAGCGGAGTATGGCTAAAATTCAAGCTTCCACCTGCAACGAGTGCATCAATGCTAGTTGCAATACCCATTCCCATTAAACATTTGAGTCCTATACAACATATTTCATCATCTTTAGTCTGAAACGCCTCTGCTATAAATTTAATTCCGAGTATCATAAATATTGCAAATACTATAAAATTGCTAAATGGAGCAACATATTTATGGATTACATCGGCGCCGGTATATCCGATACAGGGCATCAATCCCTGAAAAATTCCCATGGTTAAAGCTAAAAATAATGAATTTTTAACCCTCTGTGATTTAAAAATCAAGCCTTGCGAAAAAGAAACAATGCAGCAATCAATTCCCAATGCTATTGCAAGTAAAACTATTTCAATTAAACTCATTTATTTCAACCTCAAAAAGTCTGTTCCAGGGGAATTTATAACCTGCATTAATATTTATATCAAGCTGATGCTCGACAATTTTTTCAAACGGCTTCATCTTTTTTTTCAGTTCTTCAGTATCAGGTTTTTCAAGCTGCTGTCGCACATTTGCCTGATAAGCCCAGTCATCAAGAAATCTCACTTCCTCTAACAGCTTAAAAGCATCCGCATTGTATTTTTTAGCAAAATACTTAACCGTTGCCGCGCAAATCAGACTGCCGAGTGTATTTGCCGAAGTATTCCAGGCTGAATAGCCGTAAAAATTATCGCCTAAACCAGTTTCAAAAAGTTTACTCACAAAAGCATTATCAGCCCCGTTTGCATACCTGACATCTGCTATCATATAAGGTTTTTCAGGTAGCCGCCACTCACCCTCAAAAGGTTTTGTCGCAATTTTCATAACAATTTCACCCTGTTGTTCTATGAAATTGTTCACATACAACAGAATATCCGCTTCATTCTTACCGGTAACCCTGCACCCGGCAAGTTCCAGCTGCCCTTTTACAGATTTTTCTATTGAAACATCTTCATAATTTGATATCAAATCCTTATGCTCAGGTTCAAGAAAAACCGGAGCAACTTTTATCTTATTCAGATTAAAATCACTTACAGCACGCGCCAGAAGAGTTAACGGAATTTCATCAGCGCCGGTTTTGACAAATCCGCCGAGCGACTCAAGAGCCTTTGCCTCCTGAACATTAAACCCGTATTCTGCGCAATCGTCTTTTGAAAAAACAAGAACTTCAAATACATTTTGCTTTTGGTATTCAAGATAAAGTTTATTTATTTCAAAATTACGCTTGCGCCCATTCAGATAGTCATCCAGAATTTCATCGGGAATAAGGTTTGTAATACAGCTTTCACAGCCAAGTTTATGTGTCAGATAGGAATAATCAAAAATCTTCTTACCGTATTTTGACCAGTATTCTTTTTCTTCTTCGTTAATGTTGTTATTAGATATGCGCATTATACTGGAAAAAGCATAAATCTTTGCGCCGTTAGACTGTAAAATTTCTTTTAGTGTTTCAACCCGTTTTTTTACATCTTCAAAACGGTCCGGGCATCTTCTTGATGAAATAAGTCCGCCATAAGCAACTGTATCAAGCGGGATTATAAGCGCATCTAATTCAGGAAGGTTTTTAAGCCAGTCAAAAAGTTTTTCAGTATCCGCATACTTTGTCAAATCCCCTAACCACTTACGTTCAGGGATGAAAAAATCAAGCTCTGAATCTATATGCGCGATCATTTCAGGCAAACTATAACACACCGGGCGGTTATCTATTGGTATAAATCCGATTTTCATAACTACAATTCTATCAAAAATTTTGATATTTTTCAATTTATTAAGAAAATACACTTTATCAGGCAAAAAATATTTTTAGCGTTTTTAAGAAATATTATAGTAAAATGTAATATTACTTAAAAAAAACTTGAGGTTAAGCCCTTCGGGTTTTATAATATCACATGCAAGTTAAGAAAAGGAAATACAAAATGGTTTTGGAAATGCCTTTAGAACAGTTGGAACGCACAATTAATCCGACACATGATATAAAACTTTTTGCCGGACGTTCTAACCCTAAATTAGCTCAGGAAATCGCAGATTATCTGGGTACAACAATCGGTCCGATGGTTGTTAAAAATTTTGCAGACGGCGAAATTTACGTTCAGGTAAAAGAAAGCGTCCGCGGGGATGATGTCTTTATTATCCAGCCGCTATGCAACCCTGTAAACGAAAACTTAATGGAATTACTAATTATTATTGACGCCTTCAAACGCGCAAGCGCAAAAACAATAACAGCTGTAATTCCGTATTATGGTTATGCAAGACAAGACAGAAAAACTTCCGGTCGTGAAGCAATAACAGCAAAGCTTGTTGCAGATTTATTAACAACAGCCGGAACAGACAGGGTTCTTGCAATGGATTTACATACTGGTCAAATACAAGGATTCTTTAATATACTGGTTGATCATATTTTTGCAATGCCGATTATTGTTAACTACATTAAAAAACTCGGTATCGACCCTGATGATATGGTGGCAGTAAGTCCTGACACTGGCGGAGTCCAGAGAACAAGACATCTGGCAAAAGAAATAGGCACAACACTTGCAATTATTGACAAACGCCGTGACAAGCACAATGAAGCCATTGCAAGTCATGTAATCGGGGATGTCAAAAACAAAGTATGTATACTTTTTGATGACCTTATAGACACAGCTGGAACAATTTGCGAAGCCTCAAAACTTCTTATCAAAGAAGGGGCAAAAGATGTTTATGTCTGTGCTGTACACCCTGTATTCTCAGGACCGGCTGTAGAAAGACTCGGCAATGCTCCGATTAAGGAATGTATTGTAACAAATACAATTCCGTTGGATATGGAAAAAATGCCGTCTAATATTAAACAGCTTTCTGTTGCACCGTTGCTGGGGCAGGCTATTTCCAGGATACATGATGATGAATCCGTAAGTTCTTTATTCGGATTTGAAAAAGATATTCAAGTATAGTTGGACAGTAAGAAAAAGAAATCTCCTCCAAATGGAGGAGATTTTTATATGGAGAGTAAAGTTTGAAAATGTTCAGACGACAGAGGAAATATAAGTTATGAAAAACTTTGATTTTTTCATAATCCTCCCCAAGTCTGGTAGCCGTTCTTCAAGACGGCTTTTTTTTATGTACTGACAGAACAAAAGTCAAATATACAAAACCCGCCGGGTTTGATAAGTCGGCGGGTTGATATATAAAATAATACACATATTAACGTTTTGAGAATTGGAAACGTTTTCTTGCACGTTTACGACCGTATTTTTTACGTTCTTTAACTCGTGGGTCACGGGTTAACAAGCCTTCTAAACGTAAAACGTTTTTGTATTCTTCGTTTACCTGAACCAATGCTCTTGAAATACCATGTCTGATAGCTCCGCATTGTGCAACGATACCGCCGCCAACTGCTTTTACTCTTACATCGTATTTTTCCTGATTGTCAGTTAATACCAAAGGTCTGTAAACCAACATTTCAATTGCCGGTCTATTGCCGATATAATCTCTTAACTTTTTACCGTTAACAAATATTCTGCCTTGACCTTTAACTAATTTTACAACCGCGATAGAGGTTTTTCTGCGTCCTGTTGCCATAACTTCTTTAGTCATTAGTTATTACCTCCTTCTTTTTCAAGAACAATCGGTTTTTGTGCTGCGTGCGGATGTTCAGACCCTGTATATACTTTAAGTTTAGTAAACTGTTGATCGCCTAAAGTATTGTGTTGCAACATGCCTTTTACAGCTTTTTCGATTAGTAATCTTGCATCTTTTTCACGTAATTCCTTTACGCTTGCTGCTTTCAATCCACCAGGATATCCTGTGTGGTGATAATAGATTTTATCAGTTTCTTTGTTGCCTGATACACGAACTTTTTCTGCATTGATTACGATTACGAAATCACCTGTGTCAACGTTCGGTGTATATTCAGGTTTGTTTTTGCCTCTTAAAATATTAGCAATTCTGGTAGCCAATCTACCGAGGATTTCGCCGTCGGCATCAATTAAATACCATTTTCTTTCTACTTCAAGAGGTTTTGCTGAATATGTTTTCATGCGTTATCTCCATTTATTTTATTTTTTAATATTCTACTTTTATTAACGTCAGACTATACGGACTGACGGTTTGACCGGCGTTACGGCGGTCTTTTGCCTCCAGAACTTCTTTCATATGTTCCGGCGGCAGGTTATGTCCTTCTATTTCTAAAAGGGTTCCGACGATTGTTCTTACCATATTGTAAAGGAATCTGTTCCCTTTAATATCAATAATCACTCTATCGCCGTCTTTTTTGGCTTTCGCCTCTGTTAAGATACATACTTTGCTCGGGTTTAGCGTTCCGGAGCTTTTGAAACTTGTGAAATCATGTTCACCCAGCAAATAATTTAATGCAGTTTGCATGCGGTCAATATCAACATCAAACTTCACTCTCAGCAGGTCGCCGTCAAAGGCATTGTGTGATTTTCGGGTTATAAATTCATACCTGTAATGCCGGCATTTTGCTGATTTTTGCGCGTGAAATGTTTCATCCACCTGTTTCAAGTCTGATACGGAGATGTCTGCCGGCAGTATTTCATTCAGTGAATAGAGAAACTTTGAAGCAACAAATTGTTCCTCTGTATCAAAATGAACTACCTGCCCGTATGCATTCACTCCTTTATCTGTTCTTCCGGAGAAGTATGTTTTAACAGGTCTTTTATCTATTACGGAATTTCCGTATATCAATGTTCGAATTGCTTTTTCAAGTTCGCCCTGTATTGTCGGAGTTGGTATTTCTTCGCCGTTTCTAAATTGTATCTGGCTTCCGGAATAGTTTTTCCCGATATACTGAACTTGAAGTGCGTAACGCATGGCTTCCTATACCAATTGGATTAATGCCATTTCTGATGCGTCGCCGCGTCTTGGCGGTAATCTGAAAATTCTTGTATAGCCGCCGTCACGGTTTTCATATTTTTTACCGATTACTACAAACAATTTTCTTAAAACTGTTTGTGATGCAAGTTTTTTGTCTTCCTGAGGAGCTTCAAAAACTTCACCTGTAGCAAGATCAATGTAGCTGCCGGTTTCTTTGTTAAATATGAATTTTGCAGCCTGACGGATGTTATGTAAACCGCCTTTTTTTGCAAGGGTGATAATCTCTTCTGCATATGGCTTTAATGCTTTTGCACGTGCCATAGTTGTTTTGATTTCACCGTGTACAAAAAGTTCAGTCGCTAAAGAACGGAGCAAGGCTTTTCTCTGGTCTTGCGCTTTTCCCAGCGTATGTTTTTTTGTCATGTGTCTCATTTTTATTTTCCTTTATTATTTTATTGTTTATTAGCCTATTTCTTCTTCAATCTCAGGGTTTGGAGCAAGGTCTAAACCAAAATGATGAAGTCTTTCAATAACTTCGTCTGATGATTTCTTACCGAAGTTTTTGATGTTTAAAAGATCGTGTTCTGATTTTTTCAGTAATTCTGCCATTGAATTGATACTTGCACGTTTCAAGCAGTTGTATGCTCTAACGGACAATTCCAATTCTTCTATTGTCATACTCGGAACATTTGAATCATCTTCTTTTTCTTCTTCAATAGCAGCTATAGGCGAAATTGCCGGTTGACCAGCTATTGCTGAAATTTGCATAAAGTGTTCAATCAACAGATTTGATGCTTGGCTTAATGCCTGAATTACATCTATTGAACCGTTTGACCAAATTTCCAAAGTTAATTTATCAAAATCAATAGAATCACCAACACGAGTATTTTCTACTGTATAACTTACGCGTTTAATCGGCATGAATGTTGCATCAATAGGTAATACATCTATTGAAATACCTTTTGCATCTCTAGGTACATCATGTGCAACATAGCCCTTGCCGGTTTCGACAATAATATCAGCGTGGAAGCTGCCGCCTTCTGCAACTGTACAAATTAACCAGTCAGGGTTAACAACTTTTACACCTGCCGGCAATTGAATATCACTTGCAAGAACAGCGCCCGGTTTATCTACGTCTATACGCAAATGTTGTGGTTCTTTGGAATCGGTTTTTACAACCAAACCTTTTAAATTCAACATTACGTCAATTACATCTTCCAACACCCCTGGGATAGCAGTGTATTCGTGTGTAATACCTTCTATTCTTACGGATGTTACTGCTGTACCTTCAAGGCTGGAGAGTAATACACGTCTCAAAGAGTTCCCGATTGTAGTACCAAATCCTTTTTCCAACGGCTCTACTACGAATTTACCATATTGTGAACCATCTGAACTTGTTGTCGTATTAACGCATTTAATTTTCAATTCCATGTTTTTTCTCCTGGTTGTTTGATTAAACTATTTTGGATTTCTCCACTTTTGGATTTTGCGGTGCTTTAACCGGTTATTTACGGTCTTTACCGCCTAATCCCCTATTTTGAATAGTACTCAATTACGAGTTGTTCTTTGAAATTCGGATCTAATTCTTCTCTTTCCGGTATTCTGTCGAAAGTTATTTTCAAAGCTTCTTTGTCTATAGTCATCCATGCAGGAGCACAAGCCATATCAATTAATTCGGTTACGCTCTTAACAAATGCTGAACTTCTTGCTTTGATTGTAATAACATCGCCTGCTTTTACAAGATATGACGGAATATCTACTTTCTTGTCATTAACAAGAACATGTCCGTGGTTTACGATTTGTCTTGACTGTTTACGTGTAACACCAAGACCTGCTCTATATAGAACATTGTCCAATCTTGATTCTAAAAGTTGTAAAAGGATTGTACCTGTTACCCCTTTTCTTCTAGCGGCTTCGTTGTAATATTTTGCGAATTGTTTTTCACTTACTAAGTATGTAAATCTGATTTTTTGTTTTTCTGCTAAGTGAAGTGCGTATTCAGAAAGTTTTTTTCTGACTGCGCCGTGTTGACCTGAAGCAGTTTGACGCATAGAGGTTGTTAATTTTCTGTTTGATAAATCACTAACCTTCTTGTTGCGGAATAATTTGTTATTAGGTCCTGTGTATCTAGCCATTTTTAATATTCTCCTTTACATTTGTGCGGGGCATCTACGGTTTGCCTTTGGCTTTGGGGCAAGCCCCCGCGGTTACATTATATCTTTGTTGCATAGGTACTTAAAACATACTGAATGCTTGAAAAGTACCGCCGCATATTGTTTTTGCCGTATAATTTATTATACGCGGCGTTTTTTAGGCGGACGGCAACCATTGTGAGGAATTGGAGTTACATCTTTAATCAATGTGATTTCCAAACCTGCTGCCTGAATTGCTCTGATTGCTGTTTCTCTGCCTGAACCAGGTCCTTTGATATGAACTTCAACTTTTTTCATACCCTGGTCAATAGATTTTTTAGCAACCTGTTCTGCTGCTGATTGTGCTGCAAAAGGTGTTCCCTTTCTTGCACCTTTAAAACCGCTTGCACCTGCTGTTGCCCATGCAATAGCATTGCCTTGAGTATCGGTTGATGTGACGATTGTATTGTTAAAGGTTGATTGAATATGTACTACACCTTGCAATACGTTCTTTCTTTCTTTTTTCTTTGTTTTTTGTGGTCTTGCCATTTTTATTTCCTTTATGTTGTAATTTAGTTTATTTATTTACTTACGCCCTTGACAAGTTGCCCCGGGTGTCCGCCAGCCGCTTTGATTTACTCCGACCGGCTCCGAAACAAGTTCGGATTTGATATCCGCCAGCTGCTTTGCTTGCCTCCGGCAGGATCCCGAAACAAGTTCGGGATAAGATATCCGTAAGGCTTGCTAACGCTCGCCAACGGCTATCTTACTTTTTCTTAGCTACTGCGCCGTTTTTCTTTCCGCGGCGAGTTCTTGCATTGGTCTTTGTTCTCTGACCTCTGCAAGGAAGGTTGCGTTTGTGACGCATGCCTCTGTATGAACCGATTTCTTGAAGGCGTTTAATGTTCATTGTTACTTCACGTCTTAAATCACCTTCTATATGGTAGTTTGACAGTTCGTTACGTAAGTTTTTGATATCTTCTTCTGTCAAATCATCTGTTCTTAAATCTGGTGAAATACCTGTTGCTGCAAGTATTTTTTTACTTCTTGTAGGTCCTATACCGTATATATAGGTTAATGCTACTTCCATTCTTTTGTTACGAGGTAAATCTACCCCTGCGAGTCTTGCCATTTTTTAATTTCTCCTTTGTTTCTTGTTGTTAGATTTTTTTGGGTAAGAGGCTTAAATACTTCCTCTCCACTCACTGATTAATGCCCGCAAGTCCGGCTTACAGTTATAATTAAATTCTTTGCTCAACGCTTATGCACTCATTTGCTTTATTTTATTTTCTAAAACTCTGCCCGCCTGCTTTGCGTCAATTCGGGATCGTTCACTTGCGCTCACTTACCCCTGCAAAAAATTTATCCCTGTCTTTGTTTGTGTTTAGGGTTCTCACATATTACTGCGATTCTGCCTTTTCTTTTAATGCATTTGCATTTGTCACACATAGGTTTTACTGATGATCTTACTTTCATTTTGTTTTTCCTTTATCTTATTATGTTTATTTTTACTACTTCAATCGGAACGTAATTCTTCCGCGGCTTAAATCATAAGGGGTCATTTCTACTCTTACCTTATCTCCCGGCAGAATCCTGATAAAATTCTTTCTGATCTTTCCGGAAATGTGAGCCAGTATCTCATGCCCGTTTTCAAGTTTTACCCTGAACATCGCATTCGGCATGGATTCTATAATCGTTCCTTCTATTTCTATTACGTCTTTGGACATATTTTCCTCTTTTTATTCACAGCGTTACGTCGCGTCTTACGCCGCTTTTATTTGGTTTTCAATATTCAAAAGGGCAAATTCTCTTGCCTCATTTCGGCTGGTATAACATTACTATTTACCATACTATTAAATCTTACTTGCAAAATATTTATATGCAAGTGTTTTCGACACTTTTTAACAAAATTTTTTAATCTGTTATAAGGATTGTTTATTTAAAAACGCCACACAATCACTGCACGCTTGCATGTTCTATAACGGCTTTTTATAATACTTTCAGAGTGTATTGTAAAATTTTCTTAATATTTTATACTTTCTAATATTTAATAAAACAAGCATAACTGCAAAGTTTACATCTTGCATATCCGGTAAATATTTGTTATCATTTTCTCACGTACATAAAGGAAATTTTAAAATGCAGATACTCCACAAACTTATAGCAGTAGCCCTGATTTTTTCATTTACATTTACTGCCGCATCAGCTGAATACAAAAACGATTCCAGAAAATTATTTACAGACAACAACGCTGTTATCTATGAGATAAACATTCGGACTTTTAACGCTAAGGACAATAATCACAACGGTATCATTGATTTTGATTTAAACGAAGAAAGCGGAACTTTCGTCAATGCGGTAGAAAGACTTGATGAATTAAAAAACTTAGGAATTAACATGCTGCATGTTCTTCCGGTAACTCAAGTCGGCAGAACAAAGGCATTAGGCACAGCAGGTTCTTTATACGCAGCAGCATCTTTTAATAAGCTTAACGAACAACTTAAAGACAAAAGCTGTGTGGACATAAACCTACAGGCTAAAAATTTTGTTCAAGAAGCGCACAAACGCGGAATACGTGTAATTATTGATTTACCGGCATGCGGGGCGTATGATTTATATTTACAAAGACCGGAACTGTTTGTAAAAGATAAAGAACAACTGCCTGTTGTACCTGCTGACTGGACCGATGTAAGACTTCTGGATGCAGGCAGCGAAACCGTTGTTAACCCTGATGTTTTTGGGGTTTATAAAGAATTTGTTGATCTTGCAATTGATGAACTTGGTGTTGACGGCATAAGAGCTGATGTTGCGCATTGCAAGCCGGCTGCTTTTTGGAAAGATTTAATTTCCTATTCAAGAGAAAAAGATCCGCAATTCCTCTGGCTTGCTGAAAGTTCTGACAGCTGGCATGAACCTGTTTCGGGTTACGTGGTATTTACGCCTTATGATAAATTGCTCGAGGCTGGATTTGACGGTTATTACGGTAGTTTTTTCAATCTTAAAGAATGGAATAACAAAAACCAGCTTATCAACCATATATTATTTAACAGAGAAATTGCAAATCAGTTTTCTGATAAAAAGAGTGTTATCGGTAGTTTTTCAACACACGATGAGCTTTCACCAATACTTGTAAACGGCATGCCTTACAGTGAAATGATACTCTGGCTGAACAGCACAATGCCGGTTAATGCCTATTATCCCGATGGATTTCCAACCGGAGATAATTATATTTATGACTGGGCTAATCAAAAATCTGATTATTCATTTACAGATGATGATTATTACTTTGCTCACCGCGGGAAAATTGACATTTTTAACTTTTCTCGTAAACCCGGCGGTAACAATAAAGAATTGTTGAAAGAATTTATACGCGCGAATGAATTTAGAAACAGCATTGCGGATTTATTGTCCAACGGAAACTTTATTCAGCTAAAAACCAATAAGGATAGTATTTTTGCCTATGCTATAAATTACAACAATTCCGCAGTTGTAGTTTTTGGAAATTTGGATTTTGACAATTCAGTGCTGGCTGATATAAAACTACCTAAAATCAATAAAAATACGAAATTCAAGTGTATAAAATGTACCGGCGAACAACCTATATTTAAAAGAGGGAAAATATCAACGAATTTTTGTCCGGGCGCGATTTATGTTTTGCAATTTGAAGATTTAGTTATCGAATAATAAAAAAACGGGTGGTATATTTTATGTTGCCATCCGTTTTTTATGCTACTCCATATCTTGTTGCTGTGTATTCTTTACGTTTTTTATTTTTACGTTGAATTTCTTTGAAACGATCAGAGAGAATTATTTCATATTCAGATTGAGGTTCTTGTTCCTGTTGCTGCTGAGAGTCTTGTTGATTGTTCATTTGACCTTGCATAGCAAAAGATGTAGCATACGCAAGAGCCTGTTTTTTAGCAGCGTTCAAGGTACCTTTGATTGCTGATTTAGCGCCTGTTTTCATTGCTTTAGCAGTTGTTTCGCCAGCTGTTTTTTGAGCAAGTTGTTTCATGCCTTCTTCGCCTGTAGAAGTGATAGCTGTTTTAGCTGCTTCTTTTGCACTCTGATAAGCTGCTGCTCTTGCCTGAGATGCTGCAATATTTTTGCCCATCTGTTGGAAACCTTTAACAGCCTGTCCTGTAGCGTTTACAGCAGAAGTTCCTGCCATAACAGCCATACCTGCACTCATTAAAGCTCCCATTAAGTTACCTTGAGCTGCATATGTTGCTGCTTTTGTAAGACCGGCAGCTGCAACACCATAGTTACCAATAGCTTCAGCGGCATGTCCTATAGGTGACATTACAGCACCAACTGCCGGAATCCAAGGCGGTAAAATTACTTTCATCAATACATCACCGGTTGTACCAACGATAAAACCAGCCATTGCAACTGCTGAGGATATGCTTTCTACTTTTGTTGCAACTTCAAGAACTTTTTCACTTCTTGATTGGTCTTCTTCTTTTTCTGCTTGTTCTTTTTCGACTGTTTTGTTGTATACCTTAGTGGTATTGTTCATTCTTTTAATTATTGTGTCAGAACTTTTCTGAGTTGTAATCAAACGGTCTGAATAAATTTTAATTACATTAGTTTTTTCGCCAATTTGTTCGTTCAAAGAATCGATTTCAGTTTGGTTAGAAGATGCATTACCTGTAGTTGCTGCTGTTGTTGATGCAGCTGCTCCGCCTGCTACATTTTCCATTATACTAAAACCTGCGTGTTGCGGTTGTACTGGATTTACAGGAGCAGCAGCGCCGGTTGCTGCTGATGATTCTTGGTCAGCTGTCAAAGTATCAACTTCTAATTGAAGAGCATCTACTGCTGCTATTTCTTCTTCAATTTTCTGCTGGGTTTCCTGAACTTCTTTTTCGTTCTTTTGTAATTCTTTTTCGTCTTTCTTAATACTTTTGCTTAAGGTTTTTGAATCTTTCTGGAACTGTTTATCAGATTTTTGAGCTTCTTTATCAACATTTTCCATTTCATCAGTATTTTTCTCTGTTGTTGCAGTATCAGCTTCAACACCATCTGCATCTTTATCAACTTGACTTGCTTCAGCTTTACCGTTGTTTGCATCTACTTCTTTAGTGCTGTCAGCATCTTTAGAAGAAGAACCGGTAGCTGTAGTGCTTGATTTAGTTGTAGAGGATGTTCCTGTAGTTTTAGCTGTTGAAGCAGTTGTTCTTGTTGTAGTTGTAGCTGTAGAAGAAGATTTTCTATTGTTACCTGAAGTTGCAGCGCCTTCACCTGTTCTTACACGACCTGCTGCATTTCCAGATCCTTCTTCACCTTCTTCGATAACAGTTGTTGTACCGTCATCAGTAAGTGATTCTTCTTCATTTCTTGCTTCTAATGCTGCACGAATATTTGCACGGCGTCTTTCGCCAGCTGCTATTATTTCTTTTGCTCTGTCTGAAAGAACAATATTCAATTCTGATTTTTGTTCTTCCGGCTGTTGGTTTTGAGATTGAGCCATTGAAGACATTGCGTACATTGTTGCCTTTTTCCCGGCAGCCTTAAGGGTTTGTTTGATAGCTTGTTTAGAAGCTGTTTTCATACCTTTAACCATAGATTCAGCTGCCATTTTCTGACCGGTTTGTTTCAAACCTTCCATACCGGTTTTTGTAACAGCTTGCTTAGCAGTTTCTTGTGCAGCTTTCATAACAGCTGCTCTTGCTTGCGCTGCTGCAATATTTTTACCCATCTGTTGGAAACCTTTAGCAGCCTGAGCAGTTGCGCCTAATGCTGATGCACCTGCCATAACAGCCATACCGGCACTCATTAATGCGCCCATCAAATTACCTTGAGCAGCATATGTTGCCATTTTAGTAACGTTTGCAGCGAGTACACCATAGTTGCCGACAGCTTCTACAGCATGACCGATAGGTGACATTACTGCCCCAATTACAGGTATCCAAGGCGGTAAAATTACTTTCATCAAAACATCACCGGTTGTACCAACAATAAATCCTGCCATTGCAACTTTTGAAGAAACACTTTCTATTTTGGTTGCGACTTCAAGAACTTTTTCGCTTGTAGATTGATCTTCTTCTTTTGCTTCCTGTTCTTTTTGTACAGCTTTGTTATAATTTTTTGTATTAATATTCATTGTCTTAACTATTCTGTCAGATTTTTCCTGTGTGAAAGATAATTTGCTTGAATAAATATTAATAACGCCGGTTCTTGCCATGATTTGTTCGTTCAAACCGTCAATTTTTGTTTGAGTGTCGCTAGAAGTACCGGAAGCAGCAGCGCCGCCATTCATTACATTATCCATTACGCTGAAACCGGCATGTGATGCTTGAGGAGCATTCTGAGCTTGAGCGCCATTAGCAGCCTGAGGATTTGCTGCTGTCATTGGAGCAGCCGGAGCAGCCGCAGTAGCCGGAACTGGAGCGGCAGCAGCCATAGCAGGACCTGCTGCCATTTCTTCTGATGCAATCAAACCATCTACTTCTGTCTGTAATGTTTCAATTGCTGTTGCTTCTTCTTCTATTTTTTGTTGTATTTCTTGTACTTGTTTTTCGTTCTGGTCTAATTCTTTTTGGTTTTTCTTAATATCTTTACCAATTTTTTTGGAGTCTTTTTGAAGTTGTTTATCGGACTGTTGAGCTTCTTTGTCAACATTTTCCATTTCTTTTGCATCTTCTTCGGTTGATTTGGTGTCTTGTTTAACTTCTTCACCTTGTTTTTCAGCGCTTGCTGCTGCATCTTTACCGTTTTCAGCAGATATTTCTTCACCACTGTCATCAGAAGATGAAGAACTTGCTGCTGATGTTTCAGCAGATGATTGAGCAGGAGGATTAGCTGCTGCACGCTGCATTGATCTTAATTGAAGTCCGCCTTCTTCATTAAGAGTTTCATTGTTATCTACTATAGTAACATTATCTGCTACAGCTGGATTGTTACCTGTTTTCTGTACATATTGTGTAGATTTCGGAGCAACAGATTCAGGCAAACCTTCTGTTATTTCACTAACTTTTGCGCTAAATTCGTTTTTGGTTTGTGTAATTTCTGCTGCGCGTTCTTTTGCTGCGTTTGATAACGGAATTTGTTTTGTTAATACAGAATTTGCATTGCTTGCTTCAAGATTTAATACATCACCGCGGTCAATAGCGTCACGACCAAGGGATTCACCTTTTTTGCCGTATAATAAGTCTTTTTGTCTTTCATCATTAAGTAATGCATAGAAGAAAGTTTTCTTTAAATAGCTTCTGTCACCGAGTTCAGATATTGCAAGCTGTTTACCTATTTCAATTGTTGCATTTGCAATATCGGCACTCTCATTTACAATGCCCATTGCATAGTTAAGACTGCTTGTATAACCGTTCAGGGTATTAATATTTTCATTTAATCCGTTTACATAGTTGCCGTTATCTTTGTCTAACTCAGCACTTAATTTTTTGTAGGATTGTTTTTCGCCGGAAGTTAATTCTTCTCCGTCTTTCAGCTTGTTGCAAAGTTCTTCGTATTCTTTGAGTGATTTGTTAACTTTAATTTCCTGAACTTTTCTTTTGAATTTAGATTCGCTTATGATAGCTTCTACAGACTGTTTAATTGTATCTAAATCGTTAACAGCTCTGTTGATTTCTGCTGATCTTACATTACATTTTTGAATCTGTTCCTGAGTTTGAGCTTTAAGGTCATTACCTGCTTCTTCGCTGTTATCAGTAGCTAAAGTATTTGATTCAACATTTGTATCAGCAGATGTTTCATCAACATTATTAGTTTCGGTTACACCTGTATTACCTGTAGCGGCAGCAGAAGTTGGTGCTTCCGGAGCTTGCGCAGCAGGTTGAGATGCTGTTGTTGTTTGTGGTGTTGTTTTTGCTGCAACTTGTGCAGTGCCTTCTGCATCTTGGACTTCATTTTCTACTCCTTCTGTGGCTTGATTTTCTATACTTCTTGTCTGAGCAGGAGAAGCTTCCGGCTGAGATTCTTCCGGTGCCTGATTATAGGATGTAATATTTCTGGTCAAATCAGTCATTGCAGCTATCTCGTTCAAATCAGACTGAATATCTTTAATGTCACGCTCTGTTATAATACCTACATTCTGAGCGATGTGAGTCAATGTTTTAGCCTGCGCACCGTTCATGATAAGACTAACAATACCGTTATAAACATCCGGGGCAGTTGATACATTTGTAAATCTATGTTCAGCTTCACGTTCTACTAATTGTTCAACCATAGAATCGGTTGCTTGAGATATTGCTTCTGATTGTTTTGATGATTGATCAATGTCATTCAATGTAGCTGCAATATCTTCAAAATCTACATCAATGTTGCTCATCTCTTTTTGATACTGTTTTGTTTCATTATTAAGCAGAGAGCTTAATTCATTGAATCTTTGTTGTTCGGTTTCTGATAAAGGGATATTTTTTTTAAGTTTACTTTCTAATGCTTGATATTCATCAACAAGACCTTGTATTTTTGAAAGAGAGTCTTGTTGAACAGCTTCTGCTTGAGATAGTTTATTTTCAAGATCTTTACTCATAGCTGTAACTTCATTAACCTGATTTGCTATGACATTTTGGTTGTCTTCATTCTTATTTACTAAAGCTTGGGTACCTTTTTTAAGGTCAATTACATTTGAAGAATTTGTATTGTTAATATCCTGCTCAATACCTGAAGCATCCTGATCTTCTGATACATTTGTTGTTTCATAGCTTGTAGGATCTGCATCTTGCATTGAATGAGCCCAGGCAAGTACTTCTTCAGGTATAACTACACCTTCTTCTTCCATTCCGATAATTTCATCATAAGTGAAATTTGCCCATATCGCATTTTCACCGTAGAAAGGGTCTAAGATATCTATCTGACGGGAATAAATTGAGCCTATGCGCATATACATAGCACCAATGCTTATTTCATTAGCAATATCATACAGTTGATCTTCACTCAAACCTGCATATCTTGAGTTGCCTTTCAATTGATTGAAAATATTTTCAACTGATGTGCCCATTTGTTTCCCTTTCCGAACCGCATAATATATAACTATGCTTATTGTTTTTATCGGAAAAATAGCACTTTTTCTTTAAAGATTAACTGTTTTATTAACGAAAATCGTTACAAAAATTTACAATAGAAGGCGGCGGATTTACACAATCGCGCCGCATTAAAAAAGAGAACAACTATGAAATTTATAAATGTTTTTCAATATTAGAAACTATAGTTGATTTCGGCATCAATCCAACTAATCTTTCTATAGCTTTTCCGTCCTTAAAAACAAGCAAACTAGGTAATCCGCTTATGGAATAATCTTTTGCTGTTTTAAGGTTTTCATCAGTATTAACTTTAACGAATTTTACTCTGTCAGAAAATTCAGATGCCACTTCATCCAAAATAGGACTCAATTTTCTGCAAGGTCCGCACCAAGGTGCCCAAAAATCAACTACTACAGGCACTTGTGAATTTAGAACTTCGGTTTCAAAATTTGCGTCATTAATATCTATTGCGTTTGACATAAATACTCCTTTAATTACTTTACAAGAGTTATTCTAACACAGAAAAAATTTTTGTGCTATTATCTTTATAGGATTTAGCAGGATAAAAAAATGGCAAGAAAAAAAATAATAGAAATTGTTCTCGATACCGAGACCACAGGTTTGGATTATACAAAAGAAAGAATTGTTGAATTTGCGGCAGTAAGACTTGAAAACGGAAAAATCAAAGAGGAATTTCAAACACTTATAAATCCTCACCAGCATATAAGAAAATCCAGTATTGCCATACATGGAATTACGCCGGAAATGGTTGAAGATGCCCCGTCAGAAGAAGAGGCTCTGCCTAAAATAATGGAATTTATAGGTGATTATCCGATTGTTGCGCACAATGCTATTTTTGATTATGCATTTTTAAACGAAGCATCACTGCGAGTTTTTGGAAAAGAATTAACCAATCCGAGAATAGATACCCAGCAAATGTTCAGAGAAATATATCCGGATTTAGAATCTCACGGGTTGGAAGCATTAACCAAGCGTTTTAATGTCGAATTAACAAATCACCATCGTGCAATGGCTGATACTATGGGGCTTGCTCTTGCTTATCCGGCTCTTAAAAAACTCTATTTCCAAAAATACGACTGGGAAGTCAAGCAGCTTGATAATGTTGAATATCTGTTTGAACGTTTTTTACGTATTCAACAGGCAGTTACAACAATGCAATCTGAACTTCAAGACTTAAAATCTGTATTCAAACTCTATTTTGAACAAGGCGGCACTCCTATAACCTCACAAACAGGAGAAACTCTTGTTTATAATTCAAAACAGTCCTTCGGATATGATTTAAACCAGATAAAGGATGTTCTTGAAGAAGTCGGGGCTTTAGAAAAAGCCGTCAAAGTAAATACAGGTTTTATAGACCGGCTTGTATGCGGCGGCAGACTTGATGAAGACAAAAAAGAATTAATAAAAGAGGCAAGACACGAATTAACTGAAACAAGAAATGTTCAGGTTATAAAAGCAGGAAAATAATTATGTTGGATAAATTATTACAATTTTTTAAAGAACCTCCTGTGAAAGAGGTTAGTCAAGACTCAGAAGAAATTAAAAAATCTTATGCGCACTGGAGATTAAGAATTTTTTACGCATGCTTTATCGGGTATACGGTATTTTATCTTTGCAAAAAGAATATTGCCGTTGCATTACCGGGATTGAGCGCTGAATACGGTTATTCAAATACCCAGCTTGGCTTGTTGGGAAGTTCACTTTATCTTACCTATGGTATAGGTAAATTTGTAAATGGAGTTATTGCAGATCGCGCGGATGTAAGAAAATTTTTGCCAACAGCATTAATTTTAACCGCTATATCTAATTTATGTTTCGGATTGTCTGCTGTATTTATAACTCCGGGACATGTTTCATTTTTCGGTCTGCCTGCTACAACAATCCTTTTGTGGCTGTTTGTATTTTTCTGGGGAGCAAGCGGCTGGTTTCAATCAGCTGGATTTCCGGCTGTTGCTAAAAGCTTGACCTACTGGTATTCAAATTCTGAACGCGGAACCAAATGGTCATTGTGGTCTTGTTCGCATCAGGTAGGGACTTTTTTAAGCGTTATTGTATCAGGATTTCTGGTTGCACGCTGGGGTTGGAAAATGGCATTCTTTGTCCCGGGAATACTTGCTATTCTGGTTGCGATATGGTTGTTTGACAGATTGCGTGACAGACCGCAGTCACTAGGATTGCCTGATATTGAAACCTACAACAATGAGCCGGCTGCAAAAAAATCCGCAAGCAATGAGGATAACAAAACTTATATTGAAATTTTCAAAGAGAATATTTTGTTCAACAAAACAATATGGCTTCTGGCAATTGCATACATTTTTGTTTACATAATCAGGTTTGGAGCAGAAGACTGGATGATAAAATACTTGAGTGAAGCGAAACACAACAGTCTGGAGCTTGCTGCTATGAAATTAAGTTCGCTGCCTCTTGTCGGGATATTCGGAACAATTTGTGCAGGTATAATTTCTGATAAAATATTTAAAGGTCGCAGAGCCCCTGTAAACCTTATATATCTAGCAGGTGTTGCCATTTGCCTTTTATTGTTAAAATTTAATACTATCAGCAGTATTGATTTTATACTTATCGGATTGCTGGGGGCATTTACATACGGACCGCAAATGATGATCGGCGGCTTGTGCGCTGTAGAATCCAGTTCTAAAAAAGTTGCCTCTGCCGCAACCGGTTTTACAGGAACTTTCGGGTATGTCGGGGCTGTTTTATCCGCAACAGGAACAGGGTTTATGATTGACAAATTCGGCTGGAACGGCGCAATTGCGTTCTGGATTTTATCAGCACTTATTTGTATTGTTATATGCACAATATTATTTTTAAATGAGAATAAAAAACTCAAAGAACATGCCTGAAACTATTGCGGAATAGAAAACCAGAAAGTACTTCCGTAACTCAAACGGGATTTAAAATTTAAATCCCCGCCATGCGCCTGGGCAATAGTTTTGCACAATGCCAGCCCGACACCTGAACCCTGCTGGCGTTTCAACTGATTTCTATTTACCTGTGTAAAAAAGTTAAAAATCTTAGAGCAGTCTTTTTTACTTATCCCATCGCCGGTGTCTTTTATTTCAAATACAAATTCACGCTTTTCATTCAAATAAGTTACTATTGTAATTTTTCCGTTAATTTTATTGAACTTTAGTGCATTTGAAATAAGATTATAAATAAGCTGCTTAAATCGTTTTAAATCCGCATAAATTATGATATCAGAAAGCGTATAACTAAATTCTATATTCTTTTCCTTGCGAACTTCGTCAAATCCCCAGATTATATCTTTTATAACTTCTTTTGGACGAAAATATTCATATTTTAATTCCATCGGATTTGCCTGAGAACGTGCCAGATCTAACACATCTTGTATCAAACTCAACAAAAATTTGGAACTTTTGGAAATGTTGTCAATATATTTTAAATTCCCTTTTTCATGACATTTTTCTTTCAAAACTTCAGAAAAGCCTATAATTGAATTGAGTGGGGTTTTAAATTCATGCGATATACTTGCAAGAAATTCCACTCGCTCTTTCAAAGTCTTTTCACTCTCGTCATTAAGTGAAATAATCTCAAGTCTGGAATTTATATTCTCAAGCAGAATTCCGACCAAATCGCGGTAAGACTCATTAAATGAGTTATTACTCCCTATCAACCCCAAAAATCCAAGCAGATTGTCTCTATAAATAATCGGTTCAAGAATTTTATCTGCTTTGGAAACAGCTTCGAAATATTCAAGCACTTCATCGGTATCGTAATTATTCGTTAAAAAATCCGCGGCTATTGTATAAATTTTCTCTGCTTCCGTGTGCAGTTCAATATCATTCAAAGCCGCTTCCGTATAATAAAACCGTTTATAATCAACCTTTCCGGTTTCAAAATTTATCAGGCAAATCCAGCAGACATCAGCCTGACACATATTTACTAATACGGTCGTTACCTCTTTTGAGAGTTCTTTATAATTAGTTATAGTATTAAGTTTTCGCAAAAATTGATGTATTCTATTTTGATTTACCATGTTCATAGTATAATATAATTATACTATGAACAAAAAATTATTTGTAATATCAGGATCATCAGGTGTCGGAAAAGGCACCGTTTTAAAAGGATTTTTAGAAAGGAATCCCGAATTTATGCTTTCTATCTCCTGCACAACACGCTCTCCGCGTCCCGGAGAAATTGACGGAGTAAACTATTTTTTTATATCTAAAGAAGAATTTCAGGATTGTATAAAAAAAGAAAAATTTCTTGAATGGGCTGAATTTGCGGGAAATTTTTACGGTACAAAAAAGAAATACATAAAACAATGTCTTGAAGAAGGGAAAGACATTATACTTGAGATTGAAACCAAAGGAGCAATGCAGGTAAAAAAACAGATGCCTGAAGCAGTGTTGATTTTTATTTGCCCTCCGTCTTATGAAACCCTTGAAAACAGGCTGCGCGGGCGCCATACAGAAGACGAAGCAACTATTCAAAAAAGACTTGATGAAGTAAAAAAAGAATTAAAAGCCGCGGAAAACTTTGATTACAGAATTATCAACGATGATTTAGAAACAGCAATACAAACTCTTGAAGAAGTAATAAGAGGAGAAATGCCAAAATGCTGAGCGGCAAAACAGTTCTAATAGGTATTACAGGCGGAATTGCCGCATATAAAATCTGCGAACTTATCCGCATGTTTAAACGGGCAAACGCAAATGTAAGAGTGGTTTGTACTCCGAACGCCTTGCATTTTGTAACTAAATTAACTCTGCAAAACCTGAGTCAAAATGAAGTAGGCGTTGAAGAATTTGAAATACCTGATTTTAAGCCTGAACATATATCTTATGCAGACGAAGCAGATATTATGATTATTGCGCCTGCAACAGCAAACACAATATCTAAAATGGCAAATGGGATTTGCGATAACCTTTTAACCTCAATATTTTGCGCGTTTTCAAAACCTGTCATAATTGCCCCTGCGATGAACTGCAATATGTGGAATAACAGAATTGTTCAGGGAAATTTACAAAAACTTCTTAATGCCGGTTACACGATCCTCGAACCAGAAACGGGATTTCTGGCATGCGGTTATGAAGGCAGGGGACGGCTATGTTCACTTGACACAATATTCGACGCGGCAAAAGATATTTTAACTGAGAAAAAAACTCTTGCAGGTAAAAAAGTAGTAATTACAGCAGGCGGCACGATCGAAGAAATAGATCCTGTAAGATATATTTCAAATTATTCATCCGGCAAAATGGGGATTGCGCTGGCAGATACCGCTTACCGCCTCGGGGCAGATGTGGTTTTAATCACAACTGTTCCGGCAGAAAAACCTTACCCTGTAAAGAAAGTTAAATCAGCGCAAGAGATGCAAAAAGCTGTAGAAGATGAATTTTCTAATTCAGATTGCGTAATTATGGCGGCAGCAGTTGCTGATTACAGAGTAAAACAGCATGCCGTGCAAAAAATTAAAAAAACAGATGAAAATGAATATTCTCTCACGCTAATTAAAAATCCGGATATTTTAAAACATTTATGCGAAACAAAAACACACCAGACAGTTGTGGGATTCTGCGCTGAAAGTGAAAACTTAATTGAAAACGCAAAAGAAAAAATTATTAAAAAGGGCTGCGATTACCTAATTGCGAATGATATTTCCCGCAAAGACATAGGATTTTCAAGTGATTATAATGAAGTTACAATTCTTACCCGTGACGGTGGTGTGAAAAAACTTGAGAGGGCAGATAAATACACCATTGCGCGGCGAATTTTTGAGGAAATTTATGGATAAATATGAAATTTCTCGGAAGATAGAAGAATTTGCACCGTCAGAACTTGCCGAAGATTGGGATTGTTCAGGCTGGGGTGTAGATGTCAAAGGACGAAATGAAATTCATAAAGCTATGCTTTGCTTGACAGTTACAGAGGATGTTGTTAATCAGGCGCGAAAATCCGGATGTGACCTGATAGTTTCACATCACCCGCTTTTTTACGTACCGCTTGAATGGGGTGATATGAATATTTATAGCGCACACACAAATTTGGATCGTACAAAAGGCGGCACAACAGACACATTAATAAGATCACTCGGGCTTATCGTAAGCGGAGAAGATGATTTTTTGCGGTATGTGGATTGTGAAATATCAGTGGAAGATTTTATAAAAAAGTTAAGACAGATTTCACCTAATATGCGTTATGTCAATAATTTTGACAGAAAAATGTTAAATAGGATTGCTTTTTGTGCAGGAAGCGGATCTGAATTTATAAATACAGCAAAAGAAGGCGGCGCGGAGGCACTTGTAACCGGGGATTTGAAATTCCATACCGCACTTGATAGTGACATTGTAGTTTTTGATATCGGACATTTTGAAAGTGAGATATTAGTTCTGCGGGTATTGGCTTCTTTGTTGCGCGGTGTTCAAATAATATACGCACAAGAACAAAGCCCTTTTATATACTAAAAATAAATATTGACAACAGAATTTTAGTAAGTAGAATAAAGTAGTAGCCTTTAATGGGGCGTCGCCAAGTGGTAAGGCACCTGATTTTGGTTCAGGCATCCGGAGGTTCGAATCCTTCCGCCCCAGAACTTTAAGCCCGAGAGGGCTTTTTTTATTGGCGGAAGGATCTTATGCGTATATTTCGTTTTCAGACCGGCGGAATATATTGCTCAAATCAATACACAACTTTATCTAAAAATCCCATTAACTTGTACATTGCAATGCCACTAAAATAAAAGTGGTTAATAAATTGATAAAAAGGTATTGCATTTTATTTTTTAGCATGTATTATAAAAAAGTACCTGAAATAAGCGGGGGTAATTCAGTGGTAGAATGCCTCCTTGCCAAGGAGGATGTCGCGAGTTCGAGCCTCGTCTCCCGCTAATTAAAAAGACTCACCACAGGTGAGTCTTTTTAATGCAATAAATGACTATAAGTGAAAACTCTGGTTTGCAGCCAATCGACCTGCAAATAAATCAAAAGTTATTTAAATTTTTCTAGGAATATCAGCGGTTTGAATTATCTTTGTATTAATTTCTTTTACCTCAACCCAACGGCATTCCGAAAGTCGTTTTGAGTTTTAATAAGGATTATGACTATTCAACTTGCTTATAAAGTTTGCTTGTGTTATGATTTAATTTATTGATGATACTAGCATGAATTGTAAATGAGGATTAGGGAAATTGGATTTTACTACTTTAACCATTGAATTACTAAAAGGTTTAGCACATTTTGTCGGAAATTACGGCATTGCAATAATTGTTTTAACAATAATTGTAAGAATTGCCCTCTGGCCGCTCAATGTGTCACAACAGCGTTCTATGAAAACTATGCAGACTCTCCAGCCTAAAATGAAAGCTATTCAAGACCGATACAAAAACGACCCGCAAAAAATGCAGCAGAAAATGATGGAGTTCTATAAAGAACACAAGTTTAACCCTATGGGCGGATGTTTGCCATTATTAATTCAGATGCCTATATTCATTCTGTTATATTCTGCTTTAATGAGTCCGCAATTTATCCAAATGGCGGGCGATACATCATTTTTGTTTGTAAACAGACTTGATACAACTCTCCGTGCAACAGCAGGTATTTCAAACGACGGCGTTATGGGCGCATCTCAATATGACAACTTTATTCTCGGTAAAACCGCTAAAGTCGTTCTAAAAAATAACGATGTTTTGGACAATGTAAAAATTGACAAACCAAATAAAGCACTCGAAATTCAAGGTCAACTTGTTCCGGGTGAAAATATCGAATTTAAAATGAGTCTTGATCATCTGGATCTGAAATTCAGCCAGCTTGATAACATTGCAACTGCTGAAATGAGTATTACAGATTTGAACACAAAAGAAACCGAAAAGGTTAATTTTGAACGCAAAGAAGGATTGCTCATTGCCTCTGTTCCGTCAATCGCTGTTCAGCGCTCTTTCCACTGGGATATTCTCGTGCTGATTGCATTATTTGGATTGACAATGTATCTTTCTCAAAAAATTATGATGTCAACCCAGAATAATTCTTCTCAGGATCCGACACAGCAGGCAATACAAAAATCTATGGGAACCTTCATGCCGATTATGATTATCGGTACCTTCATCATAATCCCGATTCCGGCAGGCGTTTTCCTATATCTTATAACAAGTAATTTAATCCAGATTTTGCAGACTGTTATAGTCAACAAACAAATGGATCTTGAAGATGCAAATAAAAAAGCAGTTGTTGCAGATGACGATTTGAAAGGCGCAAGAAAAATAGAAAACAAAGAATAAAAAGATTTTACCCTCAACCCAGAGGGTAAAATTTTGCATGAGGAAAATATGTTACTATCAGAATTTGACTACAATTTACCCGAAGAACTAATAGCACAAATGCCGGCGGATAAACGCGAAAATTCAAGAATGCTTGTACTTGACAGGCATTCTCAAACAATTTCACACAAACATTTTTACGACATTGTTGATATCATAGATGCAAGCTGTCTGCTCGTTCTGAATAACACAAAAGTCATGCCGGCAAGATTATATGGTCAAAAAGAAGAAACCGGTGCAAAAATAGAGATTTTTTTGTTAAAACAACTGGACGGTAAAAAATGGGAAACTCTTATTAAGCCGTCAAAACGCGTTAAATCAGGCACTGTCGTAAAAATAAGTGATGAATTATCAGCCAGAACTCTTGCAAAAACCGAAGAGGATGGCGGCTGGATTGTTGAACTGATATATGAAGGCAATGTTCTGGATGTCCTTCACCGTAACGGCAATATTCCGCTTCCGCCATACATTGAACGTAAAATGCAATCTGATGAAATAAAAAAATTGGATTTTGAACGTTATCAGACTGTTTACGCAAAAGATGAAGGTTCTGTTGCAGCCCCTACAGCCGGTCTGCATTTTACTCAGGAAATACTTAAAAAACTAAAAAATAAAGGCGTTGAAATTGCTTATGTAACTTTAAATGTTGGGCTTGGCACTTTCCGTCCTGTAAAGTGCGAAAATATACTTGAGCATAAAATGCACTCTGAAACATTTGAAATTTCACAAGAAACCGCCGATATAATCAATAAAGCAAAAGCTGCCGGAAAAAAGATTATTGCTGTTGGCACAACAACCGTCAGAACTCTTGAAACAGCTTATCAAAAATACGGCGAAATAAAAGCATGCCATGATGAATCCCGATTATTCATCTATCCGCCTTATGAATTTAAAGTTATTGATAATCTGATTACCAATTTTCATTTGCCAAAATCTACACTTTTAATGCTTGTAAGTGCACTTGCAGGAAAAGACTTGATATTTAAGGCGTATGAAGATGCTATAAAAAACAAATACCGTTTCTTTAGCTATGGTGACTGTATGTATATCTGTTAATAAAAAACAAATAGTATTTTTATTTTATTCTTGTTTGTTATATCATTTAAAAGAGGTTTATATTATGTACACTGAATTTTTAAGTTCAAAAATACACAGAGCAACTGTAACAGATGCAAATCTGAATTATGTAGGCTCTATCACAATAGATGAAGATTTACTCCGTGCCGCAAAAATGCAGGAATGGCAAAAGGTTGAAATTCTTGATGTTAATAACGGCGAAAGATTTCAAACTTATATCATCAAAGGAAAAGCAGGCTCTGGTGAAATTTGTCTGAATGGAGCTGCCGCAAGAAAGGTTCAGCCTGGTGATAAGGTTATTATTGTGACTTATGCAAGCCTGACTCCTGAAGAAGCTAAAAATCACAACCCGACTATTGTCATTGTTGATGATAATAATAAAATTGTTACGCAATAACTATTGAGGCAGTGATTTGTAGAAATAATAAACAGTTTCAGTCAATTGTTTATTATGTTTTAGTGTAGTAATAAGTTCATTAATCATTTCTTCCTGCGTGAGAGTTTCAAAATAATAAAATTCCCACGGTTTAACCTGCAAAACTTCTGATAATTTTTGCAGTGTTTCAACTGATGGGGCAAACTTTCCTGTTTCAATATAACTCATACTTGGAACTTCTATATTAATAAGTTCAACAAGCTTTTCCTGGGTTAAATTTTTTGATTTTCTAATTTCTTTAATACGTTTTCCGAGTAATTTTTTAAAATCAGACATTGCACAGTCCTTGTAATAACTATTAATATAATTATTTAACTAAACTTGCACAATTAACATAAATCAACAGATTATATACCGGTTGACAATTAAACTAAAACATTATGCTATATAATTAACAACTTTAAGAATAATAGATTTTTTAGTATATTAAATTAATAACGTAAGAATATGCTTTATGGGAAAGGGGGCATATTTTTACAAGCGGGCACAGACCAAAAGTCTGTGCCCGCTCCATAGCTCCTATATAATGTCGTTATCTGTAGTTTGTGAATTGCAGCGGATAATCGTATTTGTCTTCATTTTTTCTGAGAGCCTGGATTATACTTTGCAATTCATCTTTGTCTTTGCCTGATACACGAACCTGATCACCTTGAATTGAGGCTTGCACTTTCTTTTTCAAGTCTTTAATATCAGCGACAATTTTTTTTGCAAGCTCCTGAGTAAGTCCTTTTTTTAATTTATAAACCTGTCTTACGTTACCGCCAAGGGCATTTTCAATAGGCTGTGGATCAAGAACTTTAATGCTTATATTGCGTTTTACAAGTTTAGATTGAAGTATATCATAGATATTTTTTAATTTCATTTCATCAGCAGTAGTAACTGTTATTGCTTTGTCAGCCTCAAGTTCAACTGACGAATTTGAATCTTTTAAATCAAAACGAGATGCAACATCTCTTTTAACCTGATCAATTGCGTTGACAAGTTCTTGACGGTCAAATTCTGATACAATATCAAAACTACACTCTTTAGCCATAAAAACCTCCTTTTTTTAAAATTATACTATAAAAAAACTTTGAATAAAAGGGGGTGCCACCTGCTGAAAATGCGATTGAGAAACCGTAAGACTTTAGGATGATAGGGGCAAAAATAATATTCTTGAAAAAACAGTGAGCATTTTGTGAGCAATTGCCAACACAAAGGCAAAAAAATATGCGCTTGGCGCGATTCGAACGCGCGACCTATCCCTTAAAAGGGGAGTGCTCTACCTGCTGAGCTACAAGCGCTTATTTGCTATTCATTTCGTCAGTAATTTTAATATAGCAAGAACATTTTTTCTTGTCAATAACTTTTTTAAAGAATTTTTTATATTTTTTTTTAAATATTACCCGACCGGATAATATTTTTTATTTGACTTTAGTATTCTTTAGTGCTAACTTAATTAGTGGTCTCAAAACTAATCTCGGGTGAAGATTTGTAACAACTTTTCACATTTTATTTTGTCGCTAGCAAAAAATAAAATTCACCGATTTTAGCTTTATAGATAGTTAGAATATTAGTAAGTAAAAAGGTGTTTGTATGAGTATTGAAATTCAACCAAAGACAAATTTGTTGTCATCTTTTAGCCAGACAAAAATTAACTACCAGCAGCCGCAATTCATTCCGGCTCAACCTCCGATCTCAACTGTTCAGCCGCAGGAAAAACCTGTATTACAAAATCAACCCACTAAAGATGAATTTGTTAACTCTGAACTGAAAGCTGATACGCAAAAATCAAATACCTTTAAAGATTTTACTCTAAAATACGGCGGTGTCCTCACAGGTACTGTAGCCTTGGCAACATCTGTTATAGGGTTGCCGCTCGTCTACAAAAAAGGCAAAAACGCTAATGGTAAAGTTCTAAATGAAATTAAAGACTCTCTTGATACCCTATCTAAAAAAATTAAAAATCTGGATTTGGAAGATCAAATTAAAGCTGCTGTTGAAGAAGTTGTAAAAGGATCAAACGCACCGACAAATGTTCCTGTATCTAAGCAATCAATACTCACAACCGCTTTACTGGGTATTGGTACAGGCGTAGGTATTACAGAATTTTTAAAAGACAACAAAAAAGAAATCAAAGAGCAAGGCTTTACTGACGATGAGATTAAAAAAGCTCAGGATACCGCGACTGCTATTTTAGAAAAACCTACTGAGGCTATTAACAAAGCTAATGCAGTTTACAGCATGGCTGAGGACGCTAAAAGAATTGCCGAAGCTTATGACAGCAGAATAAACGTAGCTGTTGAAAATTCCCGTGATGCTGTTGATGCCGCTGGCGCTCGCGATAAACAGATTATGAATCTCTTCCTCGAACCGTTTTACGATTTAAGACTTTTGTCTGTTCGTGATTGGGATAAGAAAATTGATATTAATAAATCACAAGAAGCGTTTGCTATCGTAAATAATGCTGCTGTAATGCGTCTTGACAGAAGTGCTGATGATACAATCAAAGATATCAAAAATTTCAAAGAAAAATATCCGCAATTAAACTCTCTATGGGGCATGACATCTGAATACGACCCTATCAAAAAAGGCGGATTAGGAGTTGTGCCTTCTGATTTGCAAGACAACTTTGTTAAACTCGGCATGGATTCACCAACATTTATCCCTATGTATCTCAAAAAAGGTTTGAGTGAATTTAAAGCTGTTAGACAATATAACCCTGAAACAGAAAAAGATGAAACTCATTATCAATATATTTATGATAAAGAAAAATACGATTTGAAAAAACTCGCGGAAGTCACAATACCGACATATCGCAACGGCAAACAGTTAATGGAAAGAGTTGAATATTACAGTACACAAAAACCTATTCGCGGTGCTGACAAAACTAAAACTCTGGTATTTGTAAAAAATGCTGACTACTTCCGCGATGGAATTTATGATTCCACTCCGTTTGCAGAAGAAACTGAAAAATTCGCATTATTTACCAAATCAGTTTATACCCTCGCAAAATACAAAGTGGCAGAGGCTCTTGGCAGTGATTTAACCGGCGTTGAAAACATAAAGATAGCCGACAAAGCTGCCTTTGATGAAATAAAAGCACCTAATTCATTTGTTCTTAATGACTGGCATGCCGGTTCTGTTGCAGGTTTGTTCAGATATCGCGCACCTATGGAATACGCCTACAATGAGCTTTCCAAAGATGTAATGTATGCTCTGAAAGACATGCCGCTTTTGATGATCGGACACAACCTCGGTGAGCAGGGTAATACAAACTCCGGCAGCGGTTCTTTGACAGCTAAAAACCAGACAACAGAAAACGTTATCAACACGTTATATGATCATTATGCAAAAGCTCTGGCTGAACACGGTCACAGCGGGCTGCAAAATGAAGATATATGCAATACAATTCTTATGAAACGCAGAACAGGTGATAAACAGTTTAACAGTTTATTCCACGGAGCAGCTCTTGCTGATTGGTTTGAAATAGTATCTCCTAACCATGCAAAAGAATGTATTGATGATCCGGCTCAATCCCGTATATTATGGTCACTTTTGCAGCGTAGACAACATACAGGTACAATAGGCGGTATCCTTAACGGTTTGGATAAAAACAAAGTTGATATGAAAGCTACCAATGATCGTAACTTTGTAAAATTCCGCGATGTAAACGAAAAATTGAATTTGCAGGAATACGATAAAGATACTCCGATTGATGAAGTTATGGAAAAACGTATGTACAACAAACGCAGAGTCTATAACGCATTTATCAAACCGCTTATAATTGACAGGAATTATCCGGCTAATATCGAAGTAGTTAATCCGGATGCCGGCAATCCTAATATATCAGAAGAAGATTTTGCCAATGCTCCTGTTATCGGGTGGGCTCACAGAATGTCCGGACAAAAAGGCTTGAAATATTTTTCAGAAGCTGTAACAAGACTCTTTGACAACTGGGATAATCTTTTCCCTGGCAAGCCAATGCCAATAATCATTGCCGGCGGTCCGGTTGAAGATTCAAAACAACTACAATATCTGAATGATTTGAAAGATATGGGTAAAGGATATAACAAAGAACGTATTAGCAGAACTATCGCTCTGAAAAATAACCTTCCAAACCCTGCAATTATGTCAGCTTGTACATTCTTCACAGGACCTTCAGATTATGAACCTTGCGGATTAATTCAAGGTGAATGTTTTGCAAAAGGTACTCCGGTAATCGCAACTGATGTAGGCGGTTTCCACGATACAATAAAAGACGGGGAAACAGGTTTCCTTGCTAAATATCCAAGTACAGATGCAGTGTATGACAAAATGGTGGAAGCTCTCAAAATGTACTTCTATGACCATGACAAATACAAACAAATGGTGGCTAATGACCTGCAAGTTGACTTTAGCTGGAATCAGCCGGGTAAACAGGGATCTATTTTTGAATATACTGATAAACTCGGATTTGACAGAGAATCCTTACCGGAAGTTGCAACAGCCGCATAAAGATGATTTGCACGGAAAGTTAACTTTTATCACATTTAACAAAAAAAGGAGTTTGATAACTCCTTTTTTTTGTATAATTAACTTGTAAAAAGATTTTTTTAAGGTTGAAGATGGAAAGACTATTCGGATTACTCGGAATTATATTGATATTTGGCATTGCATATTTGATGTCCAATAACAGAAAAGCAATAAATTACAAAACGGTCGGCATGGGATTTTTATTACAGGTATTGCTGGCTGTTTTTGTTTTCAAGGTGCCATTAGGTCGCGCGATATTTTTTAATATCGGTCTGTTTATCCAAAAAATTCTTGATTTTGCAAAAGAAGGGGGATATTTTGTATTTGGACCTTTGATTGATAATACAAAGTTAGACGCAGTATTTTCAGGCGGAGCCAATGTCTTTGCCCTTCAATTAATATCATCACTTATATTTATGATGATACTTGTGAATATACTCTACTATTACGGAATAATGCAGCGTATAGTTCCGCTTTTTGGAAAAGCAATGAATAAACTTATGTCAGTCAGCGGGGCTGAGGCTTTGTCAAATGTAGCCAGTGCGTTTGTAGGACAAATTGCTGCCCAGATAATGATAAGACCTTATTTGGCAAAATTAACCAGATCAGAATTATTGGCGTCAATGGCAGGAAGTATGGCGTGTATTTCCGGAGCTACAATGCCTATATATATAGGTTTAGGCATACCGGCACAGTACTTGCTTGCCGCTTCAATTATGGCTGCACCGGGGGCGCTTGTTATTTCAAAGATAGTTTATCCGGAAACTCATACACCTGAAACAAGTGAAAATATTCATATAAATTACAGTAAAAGACGCCGACCATACATAAATCTTTTTGATGCAATATCAGCAGGAGCATCTGAGGGGATGAAGGTTGCGATTAATGTCGTGGCAATGATTCTTGCACTTGTTGCACTTGTGGCTATGGTGGATTGGGTGCTTGCAAATTTCGGAATTTTAGTGGTTAAATATCTGCATTTCAATATTCCTGGATTTGACCTGACACAGCTTTCATTAAAAATGATTTTAGGTAAAATCTTTGCGGTATTTGCGTATTTTATGGGAGTGCCGATCGAGGAAGCCACAACTGTCGGAAGCTTAATGGGAACAAAGTTAGTGCTAAACGAAATGGTGGCTTATGTAGATCTTGCTAATTTACCGCAGCAATTATCCGCCAAAAGTTATTTAATAGCGTGCTTTGCTCTTTGCAGTTTTGGTAATTTCGGGTCTATCGCAATACAACTTGGCGGTATCGGAGAATTAGCGCCTAACCAGAGAAAAAACCTTGCGCGTTTGGGTTTGCGTGCACTGATTTGCGGCACTCTGACCTGCTACATGTCAGCAGCTATTGTTGGTATTCTGTTTAATTGAGATTCAGCATTTTGCAATTTTGTAAAGTAGGCGGCTGCGAAAATGTAAAATATGTACGTGCGTTTTTGTAAAATACAAGTGTGCAAAAATGTAAAAATAGATGTGCATTTTTGTAAAATACAAGCCGGAAATCCTATGTATATCAGCATTTACACAGTTTCTAATTTCTTAAAATACTCTTTGTTTGCAGCAAGTGTATTCGGGGTTGCATTGATTGAATATACCGGTTTTGAATTAAAAATATGATTTGCCATATTATAAATATCATCGACAGTTATATTATCAATCATATCTATAAACTGGTTTTCTCTCGAAGGTCCGTAGTAATTGTGAAGTCCGATATCAAGACTTATCATTTTTCCAAAACCGTCTTCATTATCAGACAATATGAGATTTTTCAGATAAAGTTTTGCATTTTCAAGTTCTTTTTCTGAAACTTTTTCTGTTTTAATTTTTTGAATATGTCTATTGAATCCGTCAATAGATTTTTGAACGTTATCGTAGCTTATTTCGCCGGTTTGTTTGTTTTCTGTAGTTGTACCGATACGAAGTTTCATAATGCCTGTGTTGTCGTGATAGTTTACAGTTGAGCGAACAGAATAAGCAAGTTTTTCGGTTTCACGCAAATCCTGAAACAGTCTGGAGGAGGAATTACCGCCCAGAATAATATTTAAAAGCGTTACAGTAACATCATCTTTTAAGTTACCGTTGTTTTTAAATTTAAATGCTTCAACTATATCGGCTTGATTTTTGTTATGTGTATCTGTCAGTACTTTTGTTTGCGCAACAGGTGTATAAGTATCGAGAATTGCCGGATTTATATCTGCAAACTGTTTATTGCCTGCCGGAAGATGCTTTGCTAAAGTATTTAAAAGTTCAGGATTTTGTTTAAAAGGTGCAGATATAACAATTGAGCCGCTCGGGTTTTTCATAATGTATTCATACAGACCGCGCACATCAGCGAGGGTTACTTTTTTAAGTCCTTCTTTTATATCTTCATCGGTTGCGCCATAGTTGTCATTAGGGAATAATTCTTTGTTTAATTTTTCCATAGGGGTTTTGTCAGCAAGTTCAATAGCTTCCAGTATTTGTTTTTTAGCCATATCAAGTGTAGCTTCGGTTATTCTGGGATTTAGCAAAACCTCATTAATTGCATCAAGAGTTTTTGGCAAATCTTCTGCCGCAAAATATGCATTTGCCCCTAAACCGGATTCATCCGCTCTGAATTTTACAGATATAGCATCTTTATTCAAGTCTGCAAGGTAATCAAATTCATGACGGGAGGCAGAACCTGCATTCAGCATTTTATGCAGTATTATAGGGGTTGCAGGGTTCACGTTTGCAGAATAAAGATTTTCAAAAGCTATGGATAAATCACAGTTATTTGTTTTTGAATTGTTTGTGATGATCTGAAAATTATTAGATGTTTTATAGGATTTGACATTATCCATATTAACAGCTGTTTTTTTGAGGATATTATCAGAATTGCCGGTGAATGTTATTTTTTGCGCTGCAACGTGATTTTTTCTCAATGTAGCTTCATCTATAGTATCAGGATGAACAAGTACGATAGAGGCTTTTGTGGTATCAAGAAATTTTGCAGCTGCATTTGAAATATCTTGAGGAGTCAGACTATCAACCATTTTTTCGTAATCGTTTATTGAATTTAAGATACCGTCAAGAGTTGCTTCTCCAATTATTGTATTCAAATTAGCCGAGCATTCAAAATTACTTGCAAAGTTTCTTTTTAAAGTTTTCTTGATAAAGCTCATTTCGTCAGGTGTTGGCTGTTTATGTTTAAGTTCATCAATTTTGTTCGCGATAATTCTCAGAACTTTTGGGGAATTTTCTTCTGTTGTTTCGCTGTTAAAAACTATAGCAAGTCCGTCTGAGGGTTTTGTACTTACTGTTTCGACATCCATATATACATCAGCATTGTAATCTCTTAATTCTTTTGAAATTCTGGCGTTTTTAGAGCCGGTAAGAAGTACAGACAGCGCTTTCAATAAAACCTGTCCTTTTGCATCATTATCAGCCGGACCGTTGAATGCCGCATAAATACCTGTTGAGTGCGCTTTATCGGAAATTATATCTTCTCTTACCGCGCTTTGAACAGGCTGCAATTTTTCATAGTTGCGGCTTGCCGGTGGTGTTTTGGTTGAGTTGAAGTATTTTGCAACAAGTTTAATTGTTTCGTCAGGATCGACTTCTCCTGTTATAACGGTTGTTGTGTTCGCAGGATAGTAGTTACGGTTAAAATAATCAACAACATCTTCGCGGGTCAAATTAGTTATGTTATCAGTTGTCCCGCCTATCAAGTCTACTGATGTGGATTGAATATTATATAAATTTTTTATTGCGCGGTTGAAACCGATATTGTCGGGATTGGAAAGTATCATGTTAATTTCGGAATTAACAATACCTTTTTCTTTTTCAAGTTTATCAGTGAGAAAATACGGAGATTGGAGCATTGATGCCTGAAGTTTAATTTTTTCTTCCAGATCTCCTTTACGCAAAAGATTTGAATTTATATAATAATTTGTTTCAGCATATCCTGTAGCCGCATTGCTTGAAGCGCCCATCTCATTAACACGTGTAAAAAATTCATCTGCATCCAATCCTTTTGAGCCGTTGAAGAGGTTGTGCTCAATAAAATGGCTTATGCCGCGTAAATTGTCAGGTTCATTCATTGATCCTGTTTTTACATAACTTTTTACAACGGTTGTGCCTTCTTTCGGAATTATAATTACATTTTGACCGTTAGAGAGTTTATACAAAGATGCTGTAGTATCATAAGGAAATTTGATATCTTTTATTTTTTGATAACCAACAGGAACACTGACATTAAAATCAGGGGTAACATTAGAAAGAGTGTCAATTTGCCTGACTGACGGATTAACAGCAGGATTTTCGGCAGTTTTTTGACTCTGCAAGTTTAATTTTATTCGGTCTAAATAATTCGTACTAATTTGCTGCATGATACTACCTATAATACGATAAAAACTTAAAAAAAAGAAAAATTGCACATTTTTACATGTGCAATTTAATATAACTTAATAAGGAGGTAAAATTTTTATTTTGGCAAGTATTTTTGCCAATCTGAATCCAGATTTTGAATAAATCTATGCGCATCAATTACGTCGTCATAGTTAATAGCGTCAGGTCCCTCGACTACGTTTAGAGCCATATCATCCGGATTTTTAAGGGTTATATCAGTCAGTCCTAAAAACGCAACTCCGAATGATTTGCCGCAATGCTGGCAGGTTAAATGCACAACAAGCAGCCCTGCCTCATCGCGTTTAATTTCTATCGAATCTTCGTCAAACCCCTGATGACAGACTGAACAACATAGATTATTAAATAATTGTTTTATTTTCTTTTTCATAAATCCCTCTTTCTAAAATTGTACCATGAATTTTTAAAATCAGTATTCAAATATGTTACAAAATATTACTTTCAGGGAATAATATAAATGTAAACATTTAGGAGAAGTTTATCATGGAAGCTATCAATTTAATCTTGTTCGGATTCATCGTTTACACTGCTTTAATCGTTGTTCCTAGTATCTGGGAAGAACTTACAACAGAAGGATAATCCTTAAAATTACAGACGTAAAGCATCGCAATTTGTTGCAGAAGAATTTGCTTTCCTGAAATTTTTTACCAAGAAGAAGATTATGGGCTATAAAAAGTGTAGTAATTACGTTAATTAAAAAACGTATAAGTTGGTGTGCGCTGATTTTACCCGAGAATCTCATTGAGGCATTTTAGGGCAATATCGGTTACATAATCCATATCCTCAGGCTTGATAATTAATGGCGGATTGAAGTATATTACATCACCCAGCGGGCGCAGTAATACACCGTTTTGCAATGCTTTTTTATAGATTTGATACCCTGTTCGAAGTTTTGAATCAAAAGGCTCTTTTGTATTTTTATCTTTTACAAGTTCTATTGCGTTAATTAAACCTATTGAACGCACTTCGCCGACATTTTTATGCGGCAGAAATTTTTCTTTGATAATTTTATTGAAATATTTAGCATTTTCATTTGCTTTTTCAATAATATGTTCATCTTCGAGAATATTAAGCACTTCAATTGCCGCAGAGCAGGCAAGCGGGTTGCCGCTATAGGTATGACTGTGCATAAAAGCTTTGCCTTCATTGTAGTCAGCATAAAATGCATCATAAATCTTTTGGGTTGTAATAAACATTGCCATAGGCATATATCCGCCGGTTAAACCTTTGGAAAGGCACATGATATCGGGAGAAACTCCGGCATGGTCAAATGCAAACATCTTTCCTGTTCTGCCGTAGCCGGTAGCAATTTCATCCGCGATTAAGTGCACGTTGTACTCATCACAAAGTTCACGCAATTTTTTTAAATATAAAGGCGGATAAACCCTCATGCCTGCCGAACCTTGCAATAACGGCTCAACCAGGAGCGCACAGGTTTCTTTACCGTATAGTGCAAATGCCTGCTCAGCTTTTGAGATACACTCGCACTGACAGTGCTCTCTATCTTTGCCATACGGACATCTGTAGCAATCAGGACCTTCTATCCTTGCAATATCAAGCAAAATAGGTTTATAAATTTCTGAATATAAATCAACTCCGCCGACTGACAATGCACCGATTGTTTCACCGTGGTAGGCATCAGATAGTGCCATAAACCTCTTTTTTTGAGGGTTGCCGGTCTGGGCATGGTATTGAAAACTTACTTTCATTGCCGCCTCTATAGCAGATGACCCGTTGTCGGTAAAATTAAATTTACATAACCCCTGCGGCAAAACTTTAGATAATTTTTCGCACAAAGTAATCGCGGGTTTGTGTGAAAAATTCGCAAAAATAACGTGTTCCAGTGTATCTAGCTGTTTTTTTACAGCGGCATTAATCCTCGGATTACAATGCCCTAAAAGATTACACCACCATGAACTTACAACATCATAATATGCTTTGCCGTTAATATCGTATAATTTTATTCCGTCGCCGCGTTCTATAACAATCGGCGGCAATTCTTCGTAATCCTTCATTTGTGAACACGGATGCCAGATGTATTTCAAATCCTTTTCTGCCCAGTTTTCCATAACCTAAATCTCCTTGAAAATCCCTTCTAAAATACCTCTTTCAATCTCTAAATCTTTCTGTTTTTTTCCGACAGTTGCCAGAACATGTATCCCTGTCAGTAGTTCTGCGCACTTTTTATTATCAACCTGCATAACATCATCAGGGTTATAGCCGTTTAATATAATACCCTTAACCGCAATGCCATGCTGTTTCGCATATTCAACAGTCAGAACGATTGAATTAATCGTGCCTAGTTCTGCTGAGGCAACAATGACAATATCTAAATCAAGCGTTTTTATGACATCCGGCAATAGGATGCCCTCTTCAATATTAAAAGGACAGACAATACCTCCTGCACCTTCTACGACAATATAATCATACTGTTTTTTTATTGCCGTAAAATCAGATGTGATTTTGTCAAGTTTAATCGGATTATGTTCTATTTGTGCTGCCAGATGCGGGGAAACAGCCGGTTTAAACATATAAGAAATGCATTTTTCAGGCTGGACGTTAAGACCTGCTGTTTTAACTACATAATCACAATCTCCGGGGATAAGCTTTCCGTTTATAAATTCAGCTCCGCTTAAAGCCGGCTTATAATATCCGCAATTATATCCCCAATCACACATTTTTTTTACCAGAAGTGCTGATACATATGTTTTTCCGACATCTGTGCCGGTTGCTGTCACAAATATCCCTTTTGCCATTTATATTGCCTCTCTTTCTAATGCACATGCCAGTGCTTATAAATATGCGATAACTTAAAAAAGTTATCGCATATCATAAAGTCATTTTCTATAAGTTACCGCCGCCACCGTCAAGGTAGTAATCGTAGTGACGAACGTCATTGTAATTGTTTATGTATTCGGCTTCAACATGTTTTTCTACAGCCTGCGGCGCTCCGTGTCTGCTTCTCAAGAGAGCGTCAAAGTCAGGAGCCATAGTTAATTCAAAGTGGAAACGTCCATACTTGTTATCTATGTCGCCGTTATAATAGAGGTCGTTAAGTATCGGGTAGCCCCAGTATAATCTGGCACTTAAGTCGCCCGGTAATTGGACTCTAAGCCCCATACCAACTGACGCCATAAAGTAACTGTTACGGCTGCCGTAATCTGTTTGAGCAGCAGGGAAGATACCGGCATGGTCAGCAAATATCGCACCTTTGACATATTTTCCGATAAACGGTATTTTCTGTCCGGAACGCGGGCTTGTGATTTCTCTTGGTAATAACGGGAACATCAATTCACCACTTACAAAGTAACCGTTTTTACCGATCATCATACCTTCTGAATAACCTCTGACGGTTGCAAGACCACCTGCCTGAAGTTGATCTAAGTAAGGTACATCCTGACTGCCCGGAATAATTTGATAGTTACTTCTCAACTGACCGATGAAACCGTGTGAGAAATCGTGCAATCTGACAACAGCCCCACTATATTTAAAGTAGTGATTATCAGTATCTGAATTTAAAATCGGGATAGCGTAATAAGCGCCCTGACTTGCATACCAAATACCGTATTTGGTATCTTTACGTAAGTTCAATGCAGCTTCAACACTGGTAACGTTATCAACACCTAGTTTTTCAGCATCGTCAAATATTGTTACACGCGCACGTTTGTAGTTAGCTGCAACATAACCTTTTAATTCAAATCCAGGTTTTCTTACAATCGGCTGTGTATAGTACAAACTGTATTGATAAGATTTACTTTTCAAACCGAGTTCATCAGCAAACGGACCCCATTTAACTTTTGCAAAACCGCTTGAGAATAAGAACCCTACACGACCGTCATATTTGTTAACAGGGATATTGTAATCAAAGAACGGGCTTGTTACACCACCGCTTAAATAAGTACCGATAGACATCTTGTCACGTAAGCCGAACAAGCTGTCTGCATATAACATAGCACCGCCTCTTAAATTACCGGTTGAATAACGTCCCTGGTTATCCATTACACCGACCAGGTGGAACGGGAATTTTTCATCTGCTTTAATTTCTATATCAGTTGTTCCAGGTTTTTCGCCGGCTTTTAAGTTTGCGGATAATTTAACACCTTCATTGTATCTGTTGAAATCAAGAACATCTTGTTCAAGATCAACGATATCAAACAATTCGCCTTCTTTTTGCGGCAATCTGTCTGTAATATATTTTGTGCGTGTCCAACGGTTTTCTTCAACCGAAATGTTACCGATACGGCTTTCAATAATATCAATATAAATATTACCGTCAGTAACAGTTTGTTCTGGCAAAAATGCCTTTGCCGTTACATAACCTTTATTTGCATATAAAGTGTTAATTTCATCAATAACAGCTTGAATATCGCTGATAAATACATTACGTCCGACTAACTTCTGGATAATCGGATCAGTTTCTTCTTTTGTCAAAATTTCAGATGGCGCCAGTTGAACAGAATTGATATAAACTCCTTTTGTATCAAGTTCATCAACAGTAGCCTTAATTACATCCTGCGGAGCCTGATATTGCTCTTTATTTTGTATAGGTTCAGGATTTTCCTGTACATGTTGCCTATTGGTATAATCATCACGGATGTAACGTTCTCTGTTCTGAAAACGTTCTATATCCATATCATGCCTGTAGTTCATGCCGCCTTCCTGCATAATTTCATTGGCGTTAATGCCGGCAGGCAAATCTACAGAAAATGCCGGTGCGCTAATTACACAGCAAACTGACATACATAATACGGCTTTTATAAGGTTTTTGCCAATCTTTTTCATTTAATCACCTTTATTAAATTAAATCATCTCATCTGCTATCATTTTACTACATTAACGTTAAATGATAACGAAAAATGCATTATTGTTACTAAATTGTAATAAATATTTATACAAATTTATATAGTCTAAATATTTTTATAATAATAATATAGCCGATTTTAGTGTGGATGTAAAGTATTTTACAAAAAATTCAATCATTCAAGGTAGTTGATTTTTTTATTTTATTTAAGTATTGTAATCTTGTGGTAAATAAGGAGAAAAATATGAACAACAAGTTAAAATTTTTAACAGTAGGATTGGCTGCATTTGTTATAGGTTTCGGGGTAAATAATTATGCAATGTCAGATATGCCGTCAAGAATAGCAGTAGTTGACGTGCAAAAGGTTGTTAATTCATCACCTCAGGTTCAAGCGCTAAAAAAAGAACAGCAAACCAAAGCACAAGAAGTTGTCAATTTTATCGAAAAAGCCAGAAAAGATGTAATAGCTCAAACTGACCCTAAGAAAAAACAGTCACTTGAAGAAAAATATAATAAAGAATTGAAGGACAGACGTGCAAAAATCGAAAAAGATTACACCTCAAAATTGTCTGCAATAGATTCAAAAATCTCCTCTGTTATAAATACCGAAGCTAAAGCAAGAAATTTTGATATAGTTCTTGCAAAAGGTGCTGTACTTTATGGCGGAACAGATATCACTGATGCGGTTTCTAAAGCTGTAAAAGCAAGCAAATAGATTAATAATGCTCAGTTCGCTGAGCACTATTGTTACCGGTGTAGAGGTTACACAAAAATAAGGCAATGCGTAATATTGGCATTGCCTGTTTTTACACTAAAATTTTAATGCAGGTTCTGTTGATTTTGCAACATCACGTTCAAAATCAACTACCATTTTTTCTAACAATTCGTATTTATCGTCCTCAGGTATGTTATCATCTTGAATAATTCTTATAAATGCACTTTTGTCTGTAAGATATTTCGTTAGTTTATCTGTTATATACTGATCTCGGGAATTGAGAGAATTAACAACCTTTTGTTGTGCAAGTTTGAAGTTTTCCTGATTGTCTATACTTACATATTCTGTCCCGCCTTCTAAAATATCTATCACCATAGGATAAAACTCTGTATCATAAAAATCGTGTATCTCATTTTGAGAAAGTACAGGCAAATAATGTTCATATTTTTTCTCTATTGTATCTTTGTGGCTCAAGACCTTTTTTTCAAGATAATGATTTTTTATAAATCTTGCAGTATCAACAGGACTAGCCGCAAGTGTTTCCGCCCGCCCGGTAATTTCATATAATGTATGGTTCAGAGCCGCATTGTTTGCATTTGCTATCTGTGGTTGCGCTGCTTCAAAATCATTATGGATCATATTGTTTAATGTTTTGGTTATTTCTAAAGCGATTTTTTTATCGCGCATGCTGAGATTTGAAAGCGCTGCCTTAAATCTATTAAGATGTACAGCAAAAAACATTGATAAAGCTTCCTGATTTAAATACTCACGTGTTTCAAGTGAATCTAAAAATTTATTTTCAGCTTCACTTGTCCAGTATTTTGTTTCGTTTTTATGCATGTACTGCTTAAAAGCATATCTGAGTGAATGCAGGGATGTGATATCTATATTATAATTTTTATCCAAATCGTTTATTTTGTTTGCATTAGAGAAAGAATTTCCTGCCATATAGCTAACCGGAGTGTTTTTTTCTTTCTTTGCCAGCCAGTTGATATAATCAAGAATCATATGTTCCATTATTACCTTTTTAGCTGGTTGAGCTACGTTAGGATTATTATAGAATTTTATTGCTGCGTTATAATTTTTCAGAAATTCTTTGTAGTTATCAGGCTTTTGGTTGTCTAAGTTAAGAGCATAACACATATTTTGTAATTCGAAACTGTATTCCGGATAAATCTCAAATCCTTCTTGCAGATGCGTCATCAAAGCTTTATTAAAATCTGTTTTGCAAAAAACATCCAACTCTTTAGCCGGAGCGGTTGCTGCTAATTTTTTCATCTCTGCATTCAATCTGTCATGATGTTTTAAAACTTCTTGTTTCAGATTGTGCGTAGATATATAATTTGTTGCATCTCCACGTTCAAACTTAAAGACTTTAGGGTCACCGGTCAGCTCAAACAAAAGTTTATTTATGAGAAAATCGCTTGTTTTAGCAATCAAAATATGGCTGCGGTTAAAAGCATCGTTTAGTTCTTCCCGCCTGTCAAGCAATTTATTTTGTATTTCTTTTAATCCTTTTTCGTCAATATTCAAAAGCTTTTGCGGTTCAGGCAGGGATAATGCAACTATTTCTTTTTTGGTCTGCTGATCAGTATTCCGCATTAGAAAATCAATAAATGTCATCTTAAAACTATCAGGAAATATCTTCATTGCATCCTGCTCAAATTTTTTAAACAACTTATTTACAGTATTTTTTGAATTAATATCAATTTGTTGTTCCTGAGTTGGATTATTTACAGGAGGAGCAGAATTTTGTGCAAGTTTTTGCATCTCGCGTCTGGTATTCTGTTTTTCGCGGGCTTTATTCAAGACTTTTGCTTTTAAATCCAGTGCTTTATTCATCAGGATTTCAAGTTGAGTTTTGTCCTCGTTGTAATATGCTGTTTCAAATTCTGCAATAGTATCTTGCAGAGCTTGTGAATATTTTGTTCTAAATTCAGGATCTTTGTTCCAAAATACAAGCATAATTTCTCTTTGCTGCTCGGAAAACAGCGGAAAATCTATGATAAAATCTTTATCAGCATACTTTTCAGCAAAAATATCGGACAATTTTTCGCTAAACCCCATTTGAGCTGCGGCAATAGTCATAATTTGTCCTTGATATTTTGAGAATATAGAATTAGACAATTCTTTGCCGTTGAGCATTTTTTGTATCTGCTCGCTGCGTTCAATTTCATCTAAGCCTGCCCACCATTTGGTCATAGCGGCAGAAAGTTTTTCTTTTGTTTCCTCTGACACAGGAGTGACTGATTTTCTAACCGGCGGGATATATTCTTTATCGTTTCTTGTTGCAAGAAATGAGTTATAGTAAGGTAATTTAGGGTATCTTATTCCAAGTGTATAAATATTGGTATGAGAAAAGTATTTTTTATCCTTTACACCAAGTTCGTGTTTTATAGCATCAGTTGCATCATTGTCAAAATCATTGTTAATTTCTTCTATTGTTTTTCCTTCAAGATAAACTTTTTTCAAAAGATAAGTTGTTAAATCTTTGTTATTTTTATCTTTAAAAACAGGGGTTTTGGAAGTTTGCGCATCCCATTTTAAGAGTAATAAAATACCGGTATTGGGTTTTGTATCTTTTAGTTCTTTTAAATGTGCAAATAGAGGTTCATCCGGATACATGTCTTTTATGTCCTGAACGTTATCGGCAAGTTTTAAATACTCAAAAGCCTGACGTTGTAACTGTGCGGGCGGCATGTGCTGTCTTTGTTCAAAATCTTCAAATAAATATTCTTTAACCGTGATCGGCATGTTGTCAATATTAAATTTTTGAGCATAAAAATCTTCCGGGGTTCTGTTAATACGTGCCCCAAAGTTTATATTGTAATTGTTGTATGTATATGGTAATTTTTCCTGCGGAACAGAGCTTGTTGAATATTTTTGATTTTTAAATTGATTTTGCCGGTTAGTTTGATTAATGCCTAGAAAGTTTATAGATTGAATACGCATATCTTCCTCTGAAAAAAATACTAATGTAGTCATATAATAAGCAAAAAAAATATTGTTTGCTATTCAGAGAAGAAATTGTGATAATTTGTAATACAACTGGTTTATACAAATATTCCGGGATGACTGTTCTTTAATACCTATTATTTAAAAATGTTTTTAATCCAGCTGCCGGCAGCACTAAAACCTTTTGACAGAGCAGAAGTCAGACCGCCTGATTTTTTAATATATTTTATCCCGCCCGGAATAAATCCGCCTACTGCCATCCAGAAAAGTGCTTTTGCAACTGATTTTGCTGTATTTTTTGTTTCTTTATCCTTTTGTGCTATGGCTTCATATTTATCTTCCATATTCTGAGGTTTCATTTTTACCCCGCCTAATAATGACGGATACATTGGATACATGCCCATACCGCCCATTGGATAATAACCGGTTGACATTGTGCCTATATCCTGATATATCGCAGGAACAAACATGTCATCTACTGCCATAACATTTCTCCAGATTAAAAAATAACTAACCTATATATATAAAGTGATTTTGTCGGGTCTTATTGTCTGTAATATCAAGTATATGAAGAAATATTAAGTCCATAAGTGATTTTTTATATTAATCAGGTGTAAAGCCTGTACGAATTACGTCTTTCCCAAAACGACTTTCCAGACGGTCGAAACATTTTGTAAGTCTTGCTTTTTTGTCATCATCAGCATCGTTGAATAAAAACAATTGTGCTTCGCTGTTATGCGTAATTCCGTCTAATATTACCCCGGTGCTGCGGTAGAGAACATTAGGGTTGTAAAGTTTATCCAGTAATTCAAAGATTACTCTGGATATTTCAAATTCATAATCAGTAGGTTTAGCCAGAACTCTTTTTTCATAATATGATTTGAAATCTTTGGTCTTTAGCATCAGGGTAATCCCTGTACATTTAGCGTCAATTTTTCTGAGTTTTGCACAAGAGCGGTGAATGTGGTAATTAAGAGAGTTTTTCAAAAAATTCAGATCTGAACTGAATTTTGAAAGCATACTTGTTTTTTGTATGGATTTAGGGAGTTTTACTGCTGTATCAACAGGCGACACCATTTCTCCCAGAAGCTCATGTTTCATTTCGAGTCCGTGTATCCCGATTTTTTGGTTAAGCCAGCTGTCGGTTTGGGACGCGAGTTCATATGCGTTTAAGATACCGTTTTTGTGAAACATAAGTGTCAGATTTTTTCCTATCCCCCAAATTTCTCCGATATCAGTTTTTTCTAAAACATCAATAATTTCGTGTTTATGGATATGATAAACGCCGCCGGACATTGATTTTGCCTTATCGGAGGCAAGTTTGGCAAGAGTTTTGGAGGAACTTATTCCGATAGAAACAGGTATATCAACGCGTTTCATCACCTCTTCACGCAAGAATTGTCCTATTTCTGTGTAATTCTTTTTATATAATCGTTCAAGCCCCGTTAATTCAACAAAAGCCTCATCTATAGAATACACCTCTACTTTCGGACTAAATTCCTTCAAAACCGCCATAACTTCTTTTGATATATCGCCGTACAAATCATGCCTGCCGGAAAGATATATTGCTTTTGGAAAATCTTTTTTTGCCATAAAGTACGGCAACCCCATTCTGATCCCCATTTTTTTTGCTTCCCGTGATCTTGAAATAACACACCCGTCACGATTGGATAGCACGCAAACCGGTTTCCCTTTTAATTCAGGATTAACCTTTTGTTCACAGGAAACAAAAAACGAATCGCAATCTACCAGCGCTATGACATTTTTTTTACCCATAGCAACAGTATCAATTTGTTTTTGAATTTCGTCAAATCTTAAGCGCATTATACGACAATCTCTTTTTCACATTTATAAGTAACATAGCCTAAATTAGCTTTAGGCGGCTTTTTCAGATACTTTCTTTTTGTATAAATCACACCTGCTTTAGAGGTTAGTTTTGCGGATGAATATTCTTTTGCAAGTTTTGCACATTCAAAAATCAACCTGTCAGATGGCTGTTCGCACCGCAAAAGCACATGTGAGCCTGCACAATCTTTTATATGAAACCAGTAATCTTCCTCACGGGAAAGTTTTGATACAATATAATCATTTTGGCGGTTGTTGCGTCCTACCCAGACTTTGAATCCTTCAACCTCTAATTCCAACGGAAGATTTACAGGAGTTTTTTTAGTTTTTGCCTCATTATCCGGTAAAATTTCGGATTTAATTTCCTGCAAGTCCGGCATGCCGGCTGATATATTTATTGAATACAATACCTGCTCAAGATAATTTATTTCTGTATGCAACGCGTCTGACAATTCCGTAAGTTTTTCACGTGAGGTTTTCGATTTTGTATACAGTTTATAAAAATTATTCGCATTATCTTTCAGTGTTTTGGTTTCATCAAGAGTAATCGTTATATTTTTATTGTTTTCATAATCAAAAACTTCAGCCTGTGTACTGAAATCTTTAAGATTATAAATATTGGCAAGTATCAGATCACCATAAAGTCTGTATCTGTCAGCCTCTTTTTCTTTTTTTAATTGAGTTTGCATTTTTGTAAGAGAGGCACGGCATTTTTTTAATCTCTGATTCACTACAGTTGTTAAATGCGTTTTCAGCGTCCGGCATTTATCTTTTTCTATAAAATATGCGTAATAATTGTCCAGCATTTCATTTACGGAATTTTGCGGTATTGAATCCGGCAGTAATTCCCGGAATAAAGTATATTGGCTGTAATCTTTTGATATTGCAGGCGAAAGTCCTTTTAATTGAACATAATTACGCAGTTTATCAAGCCCCATGCCGGCAGCCTGGGTGGCAAACGATTTTGAAAACCAGTAAAAATCACTGTTTAGCCGGCTGTAATCAATTTCTCCATTGTAATTCAAAATATCAATTTTATTTTGTTTAGGCGGGTAGACATAAGGTAAGGTGCCTGCCATTTCCCGCTCACGACTTTTTTCAGCCCCTACATTATGAGCACACCCGATAATTACATTTGTATCGTCATTATAAAGCACTACATTGGAATGTTTACCCATCAATTCAACCGCAAGGCAGAGGTGTATTTTTTCCGCCAGTTCGTTAAATGTTTCTACATACAATTCTAAAATTCTTTCGTAGGGAGGTTGATTAACCTTGCATATTTTTGCGTTTTCAAGATATTTTCTCAAAAGCATACAGAACATCGGCGGCTTTTGCGGAATTTCAATAAGCCTTTTGGATTCGTTCTCTTTGCTCATAAAGCAGACATGATGATATTGAGGGTTAATGTTTATATAGAGCTTTTTAATTACGGATTTGCCGTCTTTGTCAAACCCTCTGATTGCCAGAACAAAATCCCTTCTTGTCGGCTGCTGGATACGTTGTATACGGGCGCCGGTTAAAAATTCCTTGTTCTCTTCTATGAATGCTTTTAGTGTCAGACTGTCAAATGTTATCATATTTAAATCTTACAACAAATACAACCGGATGTAATATTTTACTATGCAAAATAAAATTCTATTCGGTTGACGATATCGGATTTATATGTTAATATAAAAATCATAACAAGGAGAAATATATGTTATTATGGGAACTTTTTGCAATTACCGGAGTTGTATTTCTTATATTGGAAATACTTGTTCCTATGGTTTTCTTTTTGAACTTTGCAGTTGCAGGATTTTTAACGGCACTGTTATCTCTTGTGATAACTGATGTTGTTACGCTAATCTTTGCTTTTGTTGTATTCTCGCTTTTATCAATTCTGCTTATCCGTCCGCTTGTTTTAAAACACAAGAGTACACCGGATAATCAAACCGGAATTGAAGGAAAATACATCGGTAAAATTGCACGCGTAATTGAACCGATAAACAAATATAAAGGTGCAATAACGATTTATGATGAACGCTGGGAAGCACGTTATGAAGGTGACGAAGAAATTCCCACAGGCTCTGAAATTCGGATTATACGTAATGAAAGTTTAGTAATGTATGTAGAAAAATTATAAAAAAGGAGAGAAAAAATGAGTTTATTTCTATTTATTCTGATAATTCTACTTTTTATTTATGTGTTCAAAGGTATAATTATCGTACAACAACAGGAAGAAGTAATTATTGAGCGCTTAGGTCGTTATGAAAGAACACTCAGAGCGGGTCCAAACTTTATCTTCCCTATACTTGACGCTCCGCGCGGTATCGCAAAAAAAGTTACACAAAGAACTCTTGACGGTCAAACTTATTCATACCTCAAAGAAACATCCAAAATTGATTTGAGAGAAACAGTGTATGATTTTCCGCGTCAGAATGTAATTACAAAAGATAATGTATCAATTACAATCAACGCTCTGTTGTATTTCCAAATTATTGATGCAAAAAGCGCTGTTTATGAAATAGCAAACCTTCCGGAAGCAATAGAAAAATTAACACAAACAACATTAAGAAACCTTGTGGGTCAGCTGGAATTGCAGGAAACATTAGTTTCAAGAGATAAAATCAACGGCGAATTACGCGCAATACTTGACGAAGCAACGAATAAATGGGGCGTAAAAGTTAATCGTGTTGAATTACAGGATATAATTCCTCCTGCTGATATTCAGGCAGCCATGGACAAACAAATGAAAGCAGAACGTGAAAAACGCGCAATGATCTATGAGGCTGAAGGTGAAAAACAAGCCGCAATCTTAACCGCAGAAGGTCAAAAAGAAGCTGCAATAAGAGAAGCCGAAGGTCAAAAACAGGCTGCTATTCTGAAAGCAGAAGGTGTTGCACAGGCACGTGTAGTTGAAGCAGATGCAGAAAAAGAAGCCATTGCTAGAATTATCAATGCATTGGCAGATAAAGGTCAGCCGGATAAATATTTGATCGCAATGAAATATCTTGAAACCTTGAGCGCAATTACAGCAGGTGAAAATAATAAAGTTGTTTATATGCCTTACGAGGCAACCGGTATATTGAGCTCAGTTGACGGCATAAAACAGATGTTTGATAAAAAGTAATTCTTCTTATTTGGTTATTATTTGTATAAGGCAGTGTGAAAACATTGCCTTTTTTTTATTTCTATATTAACGCCTAGAGAAAAAAGCATCTGTAACCATGATACTTACAGTACTGATGTTACAAATACCCCCAGCTCACTTTTTATACAACACTGTTCACGGGGCGTTGTAAATTACTCAAAAGTTATCTTAGATGAAACTTCTGCCACAATTCTGGCAATATCAGCCCCGCCTATTGCTACCTCTAAAATAAGCGGAGATTGGATTAGTACGGTTTCGCGATATTCCATCGTATCTATATCTATTATATTAAATTCAACAAAATCTTCGCCGGCATATATAAGTTTCCCATACTCTCCCCCGGTTGCCCAACGAATAAACATGTATTGATTTTCATGTTCCTTAAGTTTTTCTACTAATCTCATCTACTAAATACCTACATCCTATATGATTATATTATTATTTATTTTTTCAATAAAGTCAACTCTTTGAAAAAATTAAATATTAAAACTTTTTCTTGCCCCTTCTTCGTGATAAAAACCACCGCCACAGATTGTTTCCACTACTTTTAAAACAAATTCGCGCGGTGCATCCAGTTGATTAAGATAAAATTCACGATTTGGAAGGTGTTTGATTTTCATTATGCAATTTTGATTTGTTTCAGCGGGAATAAATAAAGACGCAACTTCGTTATCAAGAAGTCGTACCATTTCTTCATCGTGTTCTGTAACGCCTTTCATTATCTCGTTGTAATTGCCTTTAATCGCCATAATACGACCGGAAAAAAGATGCTGTCCGTTTTCGCGGTAAAGC
>CALUQJ010000002.1 GCA_944322865.1 Candidatus Gastranaerophilales bacterium | reverse complement strand
AATGCAAAATCTAAATACGCTCAAATTGCTGATGAACTTGGCTTAGGCGGTAAGAATGATGATGAAAAAGTACAGTCGTTAATCGACGCAATTGACAAACTGATGAAAGCAGTTAACCTTCCAAATTCAATCAAAGACTTTGGCGTAACAGAAGCAGACTTCAACGCTAAGTTAGATGAAATGGTTGAACTTGCGTTTGACGATCAATGTACAGGCGCAAACCCTGCATATCCGTTAATGGAAGATATCAAAGCAATTTATATCGACGCATTCAACGGTGTTGTAAGAGATTATTATCCTGCAAAATAGGGTAACCAGTAAATAACAAAAAGAGTCAGGAATTTAATTCCCGACTCTTTTTTATTTGTTTAATCCAGCGTTTATCACAATTTTTTGATTAATTCCAACTTAAATTAGTATCTATTTATCGTCTTCTGATATTTCGTCTGATGTTTCTTCTGCTTTGTCGAAAAACATTTTCCAGCCGAGAGTAATAAGCACAGCCCCGAGAACTACCCCCATTACATTTGATACGCCTATTGCTGATTTGTAATCAAAATTTTCGTATTGCTGTATATGTTTAAAATCAAGCAATTTATCAACATGGCGTCTGCATATTTTGCGGTTTGGACAGGTTTCAAGAACATACGGTTCATTATTTATGTTAAGTGTCAATTCATAATATGCACGCCGCCCGCTTCCGCGTGATGCCTGAGTTCGTCTTTCACAGGTTATATCTTTTAAATCAGATAACTTAAACTGCATACTGTCAAGATTCAGGTGTAATGCTGGAATACTTGAACGTAAAATGCATTGGTCAGATGTTTTATTACAAGCCAAATTTGTCTTTAGCATACCTAAAAACAAAATACCGGCACCTATCAGAAAAATTATAAATGCGACAATTCTTCTAGCCACCAGCAAGCTCCTTGTATAGTTTTAAATATTCTGCACTGCTTTTTTTCCATGAGAAATCGGCACTCATAGCGGACTTTTGCATTGCGCGGAATGTGTAATCATCATTGTAAACACTAAGTGCGCAATTAATAGCTTGCAGCATATCTCCGCCGTCATAGCGCCAGAATTTAAATCCGGTTGAATTATCAAGCGGATAGCCGGTTACTGTATCTTCAAGCCCGCCTGTTGCCCTCACAACCGGTAATGCTCCGTAATGCATTGCAATAAGCTGGCTCAAGCCGCAAGGTTCAAATTTGGACGGCATAAGGAAAAAGTCTGATCCTGCATATATAAGATTTGCAAGCTCAGATTTATAACCGATATATGCACGGATATTTGGCGAATTGTTTGATAGCCAGATTAAAAGGTTTTCGTAATCATTGTTGCCGTTTCCGAGAAAAACTATATCAGCTTCGAGTCCTCTTAACTCATTTTCGACCTGCCTGATTAAATCCAAACCTTTTTGTTCAACAAGCCGCGAGATAAAACCAATCAGCGGGCGCGTTGGATTGTATTTAAGTCCAAAAAATTCACAAACCGCTTTTTTATTTTCAGCTTTATTTTGTATTGATTTAGCATCATAATTTTTAATCAGACATTTGTCTGTTTTAGGGTTGAATACGTCGTAATCAATACCGTTTAGTATTCCGACAAGTTTATTTTGAGCACCGCGCAGCGTATAATCCATGCCTTCGCCGTACTCGCCTGACAAAATTTCTCTTGCATATGTCGGAGATACTGCAATAACTTTATCCGCATAATTAATTGCACCCTTCATCCAGTTAACTTTACCGTAATGTTCACATCCCCATTCGTTGTAAACAATGTCTTTTCTCATATTCGCAAAATCAAGAACATCCTCAAACCAGACGCCTTGATATGCGAGGTTATGTATTTCAAAAACAGATTTTGTTTTAGACCAAAATTCATCAAATTTATAGTTACTATGCAAATACAGAGGCAGCATTGCAGTGTGCCAGTCGTTTGCATGGATTACATCAGCACGAAAATTCAATGCTTTAGCATATTCCATAACAGCAAGAGAAAACGCGATATATCTTTCGTGTTCATAACGTGTATCAAGCCATTTAGGGTAAACATCTTTGAAGCAGGTAAAATACCAATCGTTATGCACAAAAAATACATTTATATCTGTTCCGGGCAGCTTGCACATAAAAAGGCGGAATTTGTGTCCCATACGCCCAAAAGTAAGCCACATTTCTGAATTTTCTAATTCCTTAATTCCGTATTTATTGACATCAATGCAGCCGTGCAGCGGAGTAAAAATGGCTATTTGAGCATCTTTTTCGAGATATTTTGGCAGACTGCCGACAACATCTGCAAGCCCGCCGGCTTTGGAAAAAGGAGCAACTTCTGCTGCTGCAAATAATATTTTCATTGATATCTCCCTTCAAATATATTATTTTTGTTCTACCTGCTCATCAGGAGCCTGAGCATCTTGCGGCTGTTCTTCTTGTGGTTGACCTTCGCCTTCTGCCGGTTGTCCTTCACCTTCCGGCGCAAAGCCGCCTTCAGGAATATAATGTGATGCCTCAAGGTCAAATTCAAAGTGAATTCCTTTGCGTTCTGCCATAGAAATCGCCTGTTCTATGCATAATTTTGCCTTGTCAAACTGTTGCATGTACATCAGAACTTTAAACATATTATATTTGAACAGCAACAACAGGTAATCACAAGAATTGTCAGATTTTTCCAGCTGAATTATTACGTTGTTAACAATACCGTATGCAACGTCATATTTTTGCATTCTGAGATTGTACTCACTCATAAAGAACCATGCAAAGTACAACATATTTGTCATACCGTTTTCTCCGGTTTCTCTGACTATTTTATAGAAAATATCAGTTGCCTTGGTATATGATTCAATATCCATATAGGAGGCGCCGATTAACAGGTCACAGAATAATTCTATCTGATGCAAATTTTTATCCTTTGCATTTAGCTTGGCAATATAAATTTCTTCTGCAAACTTAACCGGATCAGGTCTTAAATAAGCAAAAGCAGATATGATGTGATAAAGAGCAGAGGCAAATCTATCGTTAGGCGCAATGGTGAGTTCAGGGAGTTCTGCTAGTTGTCCGTGGATTAATTGTTCCAGCATCGGGAATATTGAATATGAAGCCGGTATGCCTTGCAGATCTGTACTTACCATAGTTAGAAATTCCTGAACATTACCGGACAAATTAAGCACATTAGCAAGTGCAATAAATCCGATAGATCCTATCAGCATGTTTTTGAATTGTTCCGGTGTATATTCCTGCGGTCTGAGTTTTTCCAGATTAGCTTCTTTTACAACACCCATAACCTTATAACCGACATCCAAACAGTCTTTCAATGCTCCTATATTAAATAGTATTTCTATATGAATAAATGACATCAGGAAGAAATACTTGTTGAAATTCGGCGCATCAGGATCAAGCGAAGAATTTGGAATTAATGATAGAACTTTATGCATCAATTCAAGCGCTTTATGATAATTACCTACCTCAAGAGAACCAAGAATCATCTTGTTGCAAAGCTCAATAATTTTTTCGGTTTCAGAATTGTTTTCCAATTTGCTAAGGGTAATCTCAGCGATATCAGATGTTTTGCTCGGAATATATTGATAAAGATTGTTAGAAATTTTATCATACAATTCGCTTTTATATTTGTCGACATCTTCAAAATTATCATCAGTTATACGAGTTTCCATCAGTTCTATAATTTTGTAGGCACAATTAAGATAAGATGAAAAATCTCCCATTGAAAGGTTTATATCTGCAAGCTGTTCCCACTGTTCAAATTCTTTATCATATTCTTCCAACAGATTGTATAAGTAAGCTTTGGTCGGACTCGGCATATTGTCGACAAAAACTTTATCAAATAATTCCTTAGCAATTTCTTTGAGCAATTCAGGTTTAACAGAATCAAGCAGATTTTGACGCAATAAATTGTAATTAGGGAAATAAATACAGTTGTTGTATTGATAAATATACCCCATACCGCTTAATTTTTCTATTATTTCATCGGTATTTTCAAACCCCAGACTTTCTATTGTTGCAAAATCAATTCTTGTTCCCAGAAGCAGGAGTGAAGCAAGGAATTTCAATGTGTCAGGTTCATCTTCAAGCAGGTTTAAGCGTCTTTTCAACAACTTACTCAAGCTTGACGGAATAATAATAGTTTTTGCGGTATCAAGTTCTATGCTGTCGTCAGTCGTTCTGTAAACCCCGGATTCAACAAGGTACTGCAATGCAAAATCAAGGAATAATATACTGCCGCAAGAATATTTTGCAATACGCTGGAAGTAAAAATCATTTAATATATTTCTGTAATAATTTTTGTGCTCTTCAATCATTTTTTCAAATGGTGTAGGCTTCAACGCCATTTCAGAATAATACGGTTGTTCCAGCAAGAAATAGGCATCTCTATGCAGTGAAAAATTGTTTTCATAAGAGATAAGGTAGCTGATATCAAGTTTATCGAACGCCGCAAACAGATATTTCAAAACATCATAAGAACTTGCATCTATTTTTTCAAAGTTTTCGATAAATATCAATGTATTTGGTATGACCTGTAAAAGGGTTAAAAATATATCATAATAGACATAGCGTGTATCTTCGGCATTTTCAGTGTTTCTCTTGTTAAGTGTAATCAAATCCTTAATCATAGAATCAGGATCGACAGATGCAAACATTGAAAAGTCGTTTGTAGAAAAAAGCTTTTGAGAAACAGTATAACCGAAAATTGCGGAAACTAATTCCCTAAAGAATGAATACGGGGAATATTTCATCTCATCATAACAGGTTACACTGATAATATTTTTATACAAATTTAATTCTTCAATTGAGTTAATTATTTTGAGAGAATACGGTTTGTACAATTCCATGGTTTTGATGGCGAGAATACCTTTAGGCATTGACTGCAATCTGTTAATAAGATGATAGAATACATCTATATTTTCAGTTCTTACAAAATCAGCCTGAACTTCGCCAAATTGTATTGTTTCAAGATCATATATTGCATCAGGATCATACGGAGTATCCATTTTACGCAGAGCCATCCCGTCAATTTTGTCCTGTTCCATAAGCATGTTTTGGACAAAGTTCGGAATTTCTACCTTTTCGTCTTCATCATCAGGAATATGTTCAACCGTAATCAAATCTTTAACATTGACTTCGTAGAACATCTTCATTTCACCGTCAATCATAACAGAGTTCAAAGGTGCAAATTCATAATCTTTTGAGAGTATATCCTGAACATTGCAATCAGAAAGTACCTGAAATGCATTCAATACTTTTTCTTCTGCCCCGCCTTTGCCACTGGATAAGAGGTTAATGTTAAACCCTGAATCAAGGTTGTTCGGATCATCTTCAACACTTCGTTTTAAAAGAAACATGTTGCAGCGGACTGTTGCATTTTTCTTTTTTGTAAGCCTTGCATTGGTTTTAGATATCTGGTTCAGAAGTTCAACCGCCGCAGTCATAGCATTATTAGCAGAGGAGCCTATCGTGTAATCTTTGTCAAATCTTATTACATAAGTGTTTCCGATTAACTGTCGGCGCAGCCCGACGGATTTAGCATAGTCATAAATAATTTTGTCAAGATTAATTTTGAATTTATTGACGAGTTTGGCAGATCCTAAAAGGGTTTTCATATCAGCCATATTAGGAAAATCAATTGTCAGAATAACAAAGTTATCGGTATTAGATTCATTTAAGATAACACTTTTTTCCAGAGAAAAACCGCAATTAGAGCATTTCTTTTTGGCGGTTTGATTGACTTTTCCGCATTTATTGCATTTAGTCACAATAACATACCCGCATTTTTTGCAGGTACTGCCTTCGTTGATAGCCTTACAAACAGGGCATACGAGTTTTAGCACCTTTTTACAATTCGGGCAAACTAAAGCTTTATCATCAATTTCTAAACCACATTTTGGACATTCCATAATTAGATTATATCACACTTTCTAAAACTGACAAGGACTATTCGTAACGAATGCCTGCCTCTTTCATTCTACGGATACATTCTTTTATTGTCGGGACATCTTTAGTCAGGGCAACACGGAAATAACCTTCTCCGCATTTACCGTAACCATTGCCTGCCGGTACAACAACATGTGCCTTTTCTAGCATAAGAGTTACAAATTCTTCACTTGTCATACCTTTTGGAACAGGAAGCCATAGATAGAAGGTAGCTTTTGCCGGTTTGATTTTCCAGCCGAGTTCCCTGAAACCTTCTTCTGCTGCATCACGGCGTTCCTGATACATTTTATTTAAACTATCGATAATTGATTTATCGATTTTGAATGCAGCAGCGGCAGCATCTTGTATTGCTTTAAAAGTACCGCTGTCTATGTTGTTTTTAATAGTACCGAGTGCTTTTACAGCATCTGCATTACCACATACAAAGCCAACTCTCCAGCCGGTCATGTTATAAGATTTTGAATGTGAATAAAATTCAATGGCAACATCTTTTCCGCCTTCTACCTGTAGTACAGAAGGGGCAACATAACCGTCATAAGTCATTTCAGAGTATGCCATGTCAGAGCAGAGCAAAATATCGTATTTTTTACAAAAATCAACTGCTTTTTGGAAAAATTCAAGATCAGCCACAGCCCCTGTCGGATTGTTAGGATAATTCAGGAACATTAATTTGGATTTTTTTGCTATATCTTCAGGAATTTTATCAAAATCCGGCAGATAACCGTTTTCTTCCAGAAGCGGCATTGCATAAGGAATTCCGCCAGCGAATATTGTAGCATTGTGATACACAGGGTAGCCCGGATCTGGTACAAGTGTGTAGTCGCCTTTATCTACAAATGCAAAGAAAATATGCGCAATAGCTTCTTTTGAACCTATATTAGCAAGCATTTCCTTATCAGGATCAAGATCAACTCCAAAACGTTTTTTCATCCACTCGCAAGCCGCTTGTCTGAATTTTTCAGTACCGTTATAAGGCGGGTAATCATGGTTTTTAGGGTTATCTATAGCTCTGTGCATTTCTTCTACAACGGGTGCTAATGTCGGTTGATCAGGATCTCCGATACCCAAACTTATTATATCAATCCCTTTAGCTCTTGCTTCAGCAATTTTTCTGTCTATTTCCGCAAAAAGATACGGAGGAATTTTTTCTAAACGTTCTGAAACTTTCATCTCTACTCTCCCTTCCAAATGTTTCCTTCAGGTTAATTTTATGTTATCATAAAAATATGCAAAAATAAAGATGTAAAACAGATATTTTAAAAGGTTAGACAAAATGAGCATAATTGCTGACGATAACGATTTTATACACCCTGAAAAAAAAGGCAAAAATCCTGTTATAAAACCAGAAAGTATAGAATATGATAAAAACTTTGAAAACTGCATTCGACCGAAAAATTTTGACAGCTATATTGGCCAGTCAGCGCTTAAAGAAACTTTGAAAATATCAATAGCAGCTGCAAAGAAGCGTGAACTTCCGCTTGATCATCTGCTTTTTTACGGACCTCCGGGGCTTGGAAAAACTACACTTGCCGGAGTTATAGCAGAGCAAATGGGTGTAGATATAAAAATAACTTCGGCTCCGGCGCTTGAGCGTCCGCGCGATATTATAGGAATTCTGATGTCGCTTAAAGGCGGAGAAATACTTTTTATTGACGAAATTCACCGGTTGAACAAAGTCGCGGAAGAAATTCTATATCCAGCAATGGAAGATTTTTTTCTTGATATGACAACCGGAAAAAGCCAGACTGTTAAAACGCTTCGTGTTCCATTACCTAAATTTACCCTAATCGGCGCAACAACTAAAGCCGGAGAACTCTCAGGACCTTTGCGCGACAGATTTGGAATAATCCATAGACTTGAATTTTATACAGAAGATGAATTGGCGCAAGTTATTACACGTACCGCAGGGATTTTGAATATTGACATAACAGAAGAAGGTGCACACGCAATTGCAAAGCGCTCAAGAGGTACTCCGCGTATTGCTAACCGGCTTGTTAAAAGGGTTTCTGATTATGCTCTTGTGAAACACGACGGAAAAATTACAGAAGATGTTGCCAATAAATCACTCGATATTCTAAAAATTGACAACTTCGGGCTTGACAGTACCGATAGAGCACTATTGAAACTTATTATAGAAAAATACGACGGGGGACCTGTCGGTATAGAAACAATTGCAGCCGCAATAGGTGAAGATGTTAGAACAATAGAAGATGTGTGTGAGCCTTATCTGTTGCAGGCTGGACTATTACAGCGCACACCGCGGGGACGCAAAGTTTCTCCGGCTGCTTACAGGCATCTTCATTACAAAAATTTGCCGCCTGAACAACAAGGTTTATTTTAGTTCATATATCATAATCAGTTCAATACTCTTTCTATGTTTGTGTTATAATCAGTATGAACAAAAGAAGTGTATAACAAAGTGTGCGCAATGCACAAAATGCGGACAGACTGTCCGCAGGAAAGGACAATTATGACAATACCGGAAACTAAACAATTCCAAATTGAAATCGGCGGTAAAACCGTTACTGTCGAAACCGGAAAGTATGCCCAATCCACTAATGGTTCTGTCACTGTAAGATGCGGTGATACAATGCTTTTTGTTCACTGTGTTGTATCAAAAGAACCACGTGTCGGAATTGACTTCTTCCCGTTACTAATTGATTACGAAGAAAGAATGTCTGCAATCGGACGTATTCCTGGCGGTTACAATCGTTCAGAAGGAAAGGCAAGTGATAAAGCTATTCTTATCTCACGCCTTATTGACCGTCCTATAAGACCATTATTTCCTAAAGGATATAGAAACGATATTCAAATCGTTGCACAATTATTCAGCTATGACCAGCAAAACCAACCTGATACACTTGCTATGTTAGGTGCATCTTGTGCATTAATGCTTTCAGGGGCTCCGTTTGAGGGACCTATCGGCGCTGTTCGTGTTTCACGTGATGAAAACGGCAATATGATAGCTAACCCTACCCACCAGCAGGCTGACAAATCTGATTTAGATATTGTTGTTGCAGGTACTCACGACAGCGTTATTATGGTTGAAGCAGGATGTAAATTCGTTACAGAAGACGATATTATGAATGCTGTTGAATTTGCTCAGGTTGAAATCAGAAAACAATGCGAGGCTCAGATTGAATTTGCAAAACTGTGCGGCGTTGAAAAACAAGAATTTGTCAACCCTTATGATACATCTGAAATTAAAAAGATTATTGATGAAACAGCTCACGATATGATTTTTGATGCATACCATAATTTTGACAGAGAATACAGACAAAACAAACTTGAAGAAGCTAAAGCGCTTGTTAAAGAAAAAATTGATGCATTACCTGAAGATGATTACATCAAAAAAATCATTGAAGAAACAGGCATTGATTTTGTCGCTGAAGAATTTAAAAATGCAGAAAAGAAGATTATGCGTACAATGATTCTTGATGAAGGCGTTCGTGCGGACGGCAGAAAACCGCACGATGTGCGTCCTATCTGGTGTGAAGTCGGAGTTATTCCGCGTGCACACGGATCTGCTGTATTTACCAGAGGGCAAACCCAGGTGCTTTCAGTTGCAACTCTTGCAGGACCAGGCATGAAGCAGGAACTCGACGGGGTTGATCCTGAAACTGAAAAAACTTATATGCACAAATACATCTTCCCTGGATTTTCTGTTGGTGAAGTAAAACCATTAAGAGGACCGGGCAGACGTGAAGTAGGTCACGGTAACCTTGCAGAACGCGCAAATGTTCCGGCACTTCCTTCACAAGAAGAATTTGGCTATACAATCCGTGTGACATCTGATGTTCTTGAATCCAACGGTTCTACATCAATGGCTTCAACTTGCGGCTCTTCTATGGCATTAATGAATGCAGGTGTTCCTGTAAAATGTATGATCGGCGGCGTTGCAATGGGTATGATTACAGAAGAAGGTAAAGAACCTGTTGTTTTAACCGATATTCAGGGGATTGAGGACTTCCTCGGTGACATGGACTTTAAAGTTACAGGTAATGACGACGGTATTACAGCACTGCAAATGGATATGAAAGCTAAAGGTATTGCAAATGATACCCTGCGTCGTGCTCTTGCTCAAGCAAAAGAAGGTCGACTGCATATCCTCGGCGAAATGAGAAAAGTAATTACAAAACCTGCTGATCATCTTTCACCGTTTGCACCTAGCATCACAACAATGACAATTCCGGTTGAAGATATCGGAACAGTTATCGGACCTGGCGGTAAACAAATCCGTGCTATCATTGATGCATCAGGCGCTGAAATTGATATTCAGGACAGCGGTGTTGTAACGATTACATCTAATGATCAGGAAGGCGCTGAAATTGCAAGAAGAATGATTAAAGACTTAACTTTCCATGCTGAAGAAGGTATGGTATTAAAAGGTAAAGTTGTCAGAATCATTCCGATTGGGGCTTTTGTAGAACTTGCTCCGGGTAAAGACGGTATGGTTCACATCTCTCAGGTTTGCAAAGAACGTATTGATGCAATAGAACCGCACCTCCATATCGGGGATGAAGTTATCGTAAAAGTTATCAAAATTGACGATAAAGGCAGAGTTAACCTCACAATCAAAGGGGTTACAGAAGAAGAAAAAGCCAATTTGAGTTAAATTTTGGATAGAATTTTGAAGGGGCGACCTTTAGGTCGCCCCTTATTATATATAATTAACATCTTATTCTGAATATTTTTCTTTAACGTGTTCATTAATACTTTTCAGCTTATAATATGTCACAGGGTCATTTTGAGCTACGGCGAGCAATGTCTCTGATGCCCAGGTGGCAAAACGTACATCTGTTGTAATTAAATTAAGAACTTTTTCCTTTTTGATTTTATCAGAGATGTTTTTATCAAGCAGCACTCGCATATTGCCGCCGTGTTTTTTGATTAAATCATTTCTCAGAATATAATCTTTAAAGTCTTTGCGTAATGCAGGAGTTTCCATGCAATCCTTCATCAATGAAAATACAGTACGAAGATAATCGCTTTTGGTTTCTATGTCATCGGGTTTGAGATTTGCAAGTAATGATAACATTTCATTTGTAATTCTGTAACTTTCTGCATTGGTAATCGGCTGTCTGTAGAAATTAAATCGTTCATTAATTTTTTTGCGGACACTAGATTTCATATCCTCAGGAATAAGATTTGCACATTTTATTAAACCGCCCATTGAGTCCTCCCAATAGACCATTTCCGCTTTACTTATGTCCATTGATGCAAAAGTATCAACAAACGCCTGTCTTGTATCATTAAATAGTGCCGGATACGCTTTTGTAAAATCCCTATTTATAATAGTATTAACCTTTTTAGTGTCATCAAAAGACATCATTTCCGGTACAATTTTCCTTAAATCTTCGACATCTGACCAGATGCTTACAAGTTTATATTCATTTGTTGCAAGTTCGTGTTTGTTTAAAAAAGATCTGTATTTGCTTGCAGTTTGAGCAGGGAATAAATCTAATATTGAAGCTAATAATTCATCAAATTGTTGAGTAACAATATCAGGTATTATCATATCTCCAGTTAACGGATTAATGATAATTTCATCAATTAATTTATTTTCAACAGGTACATCTTCCTGAACAGGTGTTGTTTCTGCAATGGGCTGCTCCGGTACTTTTTCTTCAGCATCAAGAGTTGCAAACATTTCTTCATATTCTTTTTGTTTAAGTTCGTGTTCTTTATTGAACTGTTTGCGTTTTTCTGCTATTTCTGCGGGATATTGAAGTAATTGCTGAAATTCTTCGTTATTTCCGTCAACACCGTATGCTTCCATAAACAATTTGATTGTATCCTTCATCATAAGTGATTGAAGGGCTTGCATTTGCGGGGTTTGTTTCCAGTAATCACTCATAATCGTTTTTTGTGATTTGTTTGTGGCATCATAATCAGCCCAAAAGCTCTTCATCTCTGCTGAGGCATTTGTTTTTTCAAGCACTATCGGCATTATTGCCCACATGTACTTCATCACAAAATTTGAGCTTTCAGTGTGTTTAATATTCTTTTTCTTTAAAATTTTGCGTGTTTCATCTTCATCACCTTTACCGGATATCATAGCATCCGCAAGCTTATCTATTTCCCAATCTTTGACATCATCAAATTTACCTTTCCTTTTGACTGGAGCAGTTTTTGCATCAGGTGAAAGATTTTTTATATCTGCAAGAGATAGATCTTGTTCCGGTTTTTGTGCCGAAATTGCTCTTTCGTAAGCTTTTCTCGGTTTGTATTCATACGGAAAATCTTCACGCGTTGCGAGGAATGATTTCCAGAAAGAGATATTAGGCATTTTGATTCCATAAGCTGACATTGTAGAATAATCAATTGGGCTCAGGGCTTTAAAATCAGGCGTTACATCGTTTTGAAAGTCTTTGTTTATTTCTTTCAGGGATTTACCTTCAAGGTATATTTTTTTGAGCAAATACAATCCGAGAGTGTCGTCTGTTTCTTTGAATAATTTTGTATTTTCATCCTGCATAAGCTCAATTTCTGCTATAACGCCGGAACGTGCTTTTCTGTTAGGGGTTGTTGTTAAATTTTTAAATAGAGGTTCATCCGGAAACATTGTTTTTACATCTTCCAGATTATCCGCAATTTTAATCGGTTCAAAAACGATTTTCATCATCTGTGCCGGCGGAATATTTTGACGATCCTCATAATCATCATTCAGATAGTCTTTCATTGTTTGCGGCATGCCTGCCTGATTAAAAGGTTGCGCATAAAAATTAGCAGGTGTTCTGAAAAGTCTTGCCGTAAAACTTAAATGATAATCTTTGTAATACAACGGATTATAGGTGCCGGATACTGAGTTATTTGAATTTGGTGTATTTTGTTTAACATTATTGTTACTATTTTTTGGGGTATTAAATAAAAGGGGTTGTATTTTCATCTTTAAATCCTATATTAAGTGCTTGCAGAATATAAAAGCCTGTGAAACAATATTTTTGCTGGTATTTTAATATTAATTTACATTTTTTATGATAAAATAAAATCAAAGAGGAGAACTTAACATGTGTGATGTAATAACTATTGGAAGTGCAACTATGGATGTTTTTGTCGAGAGCGATGATGCAAACATAGTTTCTGTTTATACAAAGAATAAAAAATCAGAATTTATGAGTTATCCGTATGGAGCAAAAGTCGAAATATCTGACTTTACATCCCAGGTCGGCGGCGGCGGCGTAAATACTGCTGTTAACTTTGCAAATTTGGGATTAAAAACAAGCGCGATTTTTAAGATCGGAGATGATATTTATTCTGACGGTGTCTTAGAATCATTTAAAGATAAAAATGTTGATTTAAGTAATATAATTCAAGATGAAAGTTTAAGTACCGGATTTTCAATTATTCTTGTAAGTTTTCAAGGCGACAGAACAGTTCTGGCACACAGAGGGGCAAATGCATTGCTTAAAAAGAGTGATATAAATTTTGATGCAATCAAAAATTCAAAACTGCTTTATATAGCGCCTTTAAACGGTGACAGTACAAAAGTTTTAGATGACATTGCAACCTTTGCGCATGAAAATAATGTATTTGTCTGTTTCAATGCCGGCTCTTCAAGTATTAAAAAGGGCTTTGGCTATTTAAAACAAATCCTAGAAAATGCAAATATAGTTGTAATGAATAAAGAAGAGGCATCACTTGCAACCCAGATTCAGGAAAGACCTGATACAAGGGAGGTTAAATATTCTGACGAACCTATACACCCTGATGTAAAAGAAATGTTGAAAAAATTAAAAGTAAGAGATTACCAGATTATAGTTATCACGGACGGTAAACACGGCGCTTACGCATATGACGGTGAAAAATTCTATTTATGTCCTGTATTTGACGGTCCTGTAGTTTCAACTCTCGGGGCTGGAGATGCTTTTGCTTCAACTTTCTGCGCCGCATTAGGCAGAACAGGCAGTGATATCGGTAAATCTCTGATGTATGCCTCTGTCAATTCAGCCGGAGCGGTATCTAAATTCGGCGCAACTCAAGGTTTGTTGACTTTTGAACAAATAGAAACAGCGCTTTCTCAACATCCTGAATACAGTTATAAAACAGTGTAATAATTTTTGTTTTAAGAAATGGGCGGAGCTTAAAAAGCTCCGCCCTCTTTTGTTCCTCTGACTTAGTTGTATATTTTTCTTGTTAGATCCGCTTTTCGTATTCTTATATTTTCAGGTGTAATTTCGACAAGCTCATCATCTCCGATATATTCAAGACTCTCTTCAAGCGAGAGAATTTTCGGGGCTTGCAGAGTAACCATTACATCAGCTGTTGCACTGCGCATATTGGTTAATTTTTTAGTTTTGCAGATATTTACAACAATATCCTGAGGCTTGTTGCATTCACCGATAATCATTCCGCGGTAAACTTTTGTTTTAGGTGTTACAAAGAACACACCGCGATCCTCGTACTGAGCGAGAGCATACGGAATTGCTTCACCTTGTTCGTGTGCAATGATAGAGCCGTTTCGCTGACGCGGAATATCACCCGCATAAGGTCTGTAATGCAGGAATGTGTGATACATAATTCCTTCCCCGCGGGTCATACGGATAAATTCACTTCTGAAACCTATCAGACCTCTTGCCGGAATATGGAAAGTCATATGTGTTCTGCCTTTAGCATTTTGCATTTCTTTCATTTCGGCTTTTCTGCCAGAAAGCCTGTCAATACAAGATCCGGCGTATCCTTCCGGAACATCAACAATTAAGTTTTCATACGGTTCGCAATGCTCGCCGTTAATTTCTTTATAGATAACTTCCGGTTTAGATACCTGAAATTCATAACCTTCACGGCGCATAGTTTCAATAAGTATGCTCAAATGAAGTTCGCCGCGTCCGGAAACTCTGAAAACGTCGGTACTGTCAGTATCTTCAACACGCAAACTAACATTTTTTTCAAGTTCGTCATAAAGTCTTTTGCGAAGCTGGCGGGAGGTAACAAATTTCCCTTCAGTGCCGGCAAAAGGACTGTCATTTACTGAAAAATTCATCTGTAAAGTCGGTTCATCAACTTTTATCAAAGGAAGCGGCTGAGGATTGTCCAAAGAACAAATACTTTCACCGATTTGAATGTCTGCAAACCCTGCTATTCCGACAATATCACCAGCGAAAGCCTCTTGAATTTCCACTCTTCCTAAATCGTGAAAACCGAATAACTTTGTAATTTTACCTTTTTCCTGCGAGCCGTCAGCATGGATTACGCAAACCTGTTCCTGCGATTTTACAGAACCGTTTTCAATACGTCCGATAACAATTCTTCCGACATAGTCGTTGTAATCAAGAGTTGTTGCGCGGAATTGAAATGGTGCAGATGCATCGCCTTTAGGCGGTTTGATGTTTTCCAAAATACAATCCAGAAGCGGTATCATATCTTTTCTTTCATCATCAAGATCCTTAATCGCAAAACCATTCAGGCTGCTTGAAAAAATGAACGGAAAATCTATTAAATCTTCTCTATCAGTTAATTCTGTAAACAGATCAAATACTTTATCCAGAGCAGTTAACGGTTCGGCTGCCGGTTTATCAATCTTATTAATAACAACAATGATTTTAAGTCCTAATTCAAGTGCCTTTGACAGTACAAATCTTGTCTGCGGCATAGGACCCTCGGCAGCATCAACAATTAACAATGCTCCATCAACCATACCCAGAACACGTTCTACTTCACCGCCAAAATCTGCGTGACCAGGGGTGTCTACTACATTAATCTTTGTATTTTTATAATTGATTGAGATGTTCTTTGAAAGAATTGTAATGCCGCGTTCACGTTCCAAATCATTACTGTCTAATACTCGTTCCTGAACATGTTGATTTTCGCGAAACGCACCGGCTTGTTTCAAAAGGCAGTCAACCAGAGTTGTTTTACCGTGGTCAACGTGCGCAATTATTGCTATATTACGTATATTTTCGTTTGTCTTAGTCATATATTCGTCCTGAAATGTTTAGTGTAAATCTTACACTTTTATCTTAAAACACTGATAATTATTTTGCAAGTAAGTACGAAAAAATGTAATATGTTATGATAAAAAGTTATTGCTTTACGGATTATATTTTAGACATCAGGCAGAGTGCCTTTAACATCCGCAACTTCATTACACTCAAGTTCAAAAACCTTATGTAGAGCTTTAACAGCTTGTTGTGCTTTATCTTTATCAACAAGACAGCTTATTTTGATTTCACTTGTTGAAATCATTCTGATATTTATGCCCTGTTCAGCGAGAGTTTCAAACATTGTAGATGCAATACCCGGTCTGTCAATCATGCCGGCACCTACTATAGAAACTTTTGCAATATTATCATCAACTTTAATTTCACCGCAATTCAATTCAGCTTTTAGAGCGTTAAGAGTTGAGATTGTTTTAGCTAAATCAGAACTGTCAATAGTGAATGCAATATCGTTTGTATTAGAAACCTTTCTTGCATAGGATTGGATAATCATATCTACTGAAATATTTTCTTTTGCAAGGCGTCCGAAAATTGTGGCAGCTGTTCCAGGTTTATCAGGTACATCGCAAACAACTATTCTTGCCTGTGATGAATCAGCAGCAACTCCGGCTACCGGTTTGTAAATTTCCATTTTGTCAACTCCTACTATTAAAGTACCTAAATTATCAAGTTTAAAACTGCTTCTGACACGCAGAGGCACATTGAACTGTTTGGCAGTTTCTACACTGCGGGGATGTAATACATTTGCTCCGGCATGTGCAAGTTCAAGCATTTCTTCGTAAGATATTTCGTTTAATCTTGACGCATTCGGGACAACACGCGGATCTGTTGTATAAACACCTTCTACATCAGTATAAATATCACAGCGCTCAGCGTTCAATGCAGCAGCTAGTGCAACGGCAGAAGTATCAGAGCCGCCGCGACCGAGAGTTGTAATCTCGCCGTCCTCTGTGACACCTTGAAATCCTGCAACAACAATAATTTTACCTTCATTCAAATTTTTACGTAATTTTTCGGTCTTAATATCTATAATTCTTGCTTTTGAATGAACATTTTCTGTCATTATACCGACTTGCATTGCATTAAAACTTACCGCCTCATATCCAGCCGCCTGTATTGCTATTGCAAGCAGAGCAATAGATACTCCTTCTCCTGTTGAAAGCAGCATATCCATTTCTCTGCCGGAAGGAGTTGGTGTTAAGTCATGTGCCATTTTTACAAGATAGTCCGTTGTATGTCCCATTGCGGATACTACAACTACTACATCATTACCGTTTTCTTTTTCGCGAATGACTGTTCTTGCTACGTTCTTAATTTTTTCTGTGTCAGCTACGGAAGTTCCGCCGAACTTTTGTACTATTATCTTTCTCAATTTTACTTACTTTTCCTGTTTATTTTTTAAAAGTTCCGATAATTCCGATTTTTCGTCGGGGTAATCGAAGCGTCCGAGAGTTTCTGCTGTCTGAGCAAAACCCAGCGCTTCTTTTATATTATATTCACAAATATTATCTTTTACAAGTTTGTAACAACAGTAAAATAATAAATTTAATATTTCTAAATTATTTTTATCAAATTTTAGCGCCTTGCGTAATTTTCTTTGAGCTTCAGCATAATCTCCAAGTGCAAAGCAATATTTTGCAAAATCCTTATACGCTCTAAACAAAATAGGATTTTTATCTATAGCTGAACCATAAGAATCTCTGACTTTTGTGTCGTTGTTCTGTTTTTCATAACATTTTGCAAGATAGTAATCAGGCAGTGCACAGGCAAGATTTTCTTCTGAAAGCACGCGCAATTCTGATAGTGCACCTTCGATATCATTGGTTTCATATTTTTCTATTGCTTTAACAAGTTTTGCCGCAAATATATTTTCTGCTTGTGGCAGAAGAGAAAAAGCACCTTCTTTTTGATCTGTCATATAATAACTTAATGCAAGATTTGCAATTATGTCTTTATCATCAGGCTTTAATTCATGAGCTTTTTCTAATTTTTCACAAGCCTCAGCAAATCGGTCAAACTTTTCAAGCGCAAGCCCCCATTCAAGATATAAAGGGGCAGATATCAAGTCTTTGGATTCTGCTGTTGTATAGGTATTTAATGTGTTTTCTACATCCCACTTTAGTGCATAGACATCGGCAATCAATAAATATGAAGGCAGCATACTTGAATTATATTCAAGTGATTTTTGAGCATAAAAAAGCGCATTTTCATAATCTTTTTTTATGAATTTTAAATGTGCGTATTCATAAGTATTAGATTCGTTAGGACTTATATTTGCCAGAAAAGAAAGTCTGGTTTCAGCTTTATCCAACTCATTAAGCCTCATATCCATGACTGCGGCAAGAAAAATTGCCGTAAAATTGTAGCGGTTGATTTTTGTTGCAATAATAAATTTTTCTCGTGCCTCTTCATAGCGCTGTTGTTTCATCAATGCCATGCCCCAGCCGGTATTTGTATCGGTATTTCCATGCGCAACCCTGTCGGAATTTTCAAACGACTTTTCAGCTTCCACAAATTTATTAACTGCAATAAGTGCAAATCCAAGCTTTTGCCAGATTGTTTTGTCATTAGGGTTAAGATCAGCTGAATCCTGAAAATATTCAACTGCTTCTTCTGAATTGCCGAGCTTTTCAGAAACCATGCCCAGATACATAAGTGCACGCGCATCCTTTTGCGGCAATTCCATGGCTTTATCCAGAATCAGTTTTGATTCAAGATATTTTCCGTCCTCATAATATTTTTTGGCACGATTTACCAATGCAACAGAAGGCAGTGATTGAATTACTGTGTCTTTGTTGTAATTGTCTATAGAATGACTCAATTTTCGTATTTTGTTAATTATATTAGTTAACCAATCCGGTATACCCATATACAAATCTCACAATATTTGCTATAATCTAAGTATAACATAAATGGAATTTAAAATATAAAAGGTTAAGATTGTTTAATTATGGCATGGTATCTTTTAAATCTTGCAATACTTGCGGCATTAATACTTCTTTTTATAATTACGCGTCAGACAAACCGCCGCTGGTCAAAAATTAATGACTATCTTGGAATTGTAACAAACACCGTGAACTCTGTCCGTTACGGGAATTTGTCAACAAAAATTGAAGAGATTAGCCACCCGACTTATCAAAATGTTACTAACAGTATTAACAGAATGGTCGACACACTGAATGACCGCGAAAAAATGATTATTGAGTATCAAACAGAACTTATGCGGCAGAATAAACTTTTAGAAAGTGTTATCAATTCGCTGTCTGACGGGATTTTAATTGTAAACGAAAAAGGAGTTATTCTGCGAGCTACCCCGAAAATATCAACCTGGTTCGGAATAAAAGGAAGCGATCTTATCGGAAAAAACATATTTGACTACATTCAAATTGCTGAAAATATAGGCATTGAAAAACTTAAGAATTATGATGTTTTTATCAAACATTCTCCTGCTAATAATTTTTCTATAAGTTCAGTTAAATTATCGCTTGATGATAACAAAAAACGTTATGTTTTATTGATTACGGATGTTACCAACGAAAGAGAACTGGAAAAGTTAAAAGAAGATTTCGTTGCAACACTTACACATGATTTAAAAGTTCCGATTGTTGCAGAAACAAATATGCTTAATTTCTTTTTAGATGAGAAATTCGGGGCTATTAACGACAAACAAAAATTCGCGCTTTTGAATATGAAAAAGTCCAATAAAGAGCTTGTTGATCTGGTTCAGATCCTTCTTGAAACCTACAAAATGAAGGAACAGGGGATAAAACTTTTTAAAGAAAATATCTTATTGAACGGATTTTTGACTGATGTAATTGATGAAATGCAGCCTATTGCCGTTAATGCTGGGTTAAAAATTAATTTTACCCCTAAACGCGACATAAAGGTATACGCTGATCCGCTGCAATTGGAAAGGGTTATAAAAAATCTTATATCTAATGCTATTTCTCACAGTAACACATCTGAAAATATAGATATAAAAACCGGTGAATTGCCGGGGTTTATAACTATTTCGGTAATAGATTACGGTCAGGGCATACCACAGGATGAAATTAAACTTATTTTCAACAAATACTATTCAGCGGCTAAAAAATTCCGTAAAATAGGTACGGGACTCGGACTGTATCTCTCGCAACAGATTATTCAGTCACATGGCGGCGAAATAATCGTTGATAGTGAAGAAAATGTCAGAACTGAATTTTGCGTAAAACTGCCTATATAGTTTTTATGCCTGACCTGCCAGCGTGAAGTTATTTTTTAGATATCATTTTAGATAAATAATTCTTTGCTGCGTTCAACTGTGCATCATTACGGTTCTTTAAATCATTTATACTAAATGTAACTTTTATATCAGGTTCAATCCCTTTTTTGTTAATATCTGTACCTTTCGGGGTCAGATACTTAGCTATAGTGAGGTTAAGTCCTGTTTCATTCTGCATAGGAATAATTTTCTGCACCATACCTTTTCCGTAAGTTCTAGTACCGATAAGTTTAGCTTTATGATAGTCCTTAAGTGCGCCGGAAAGGATTTCGCTTGCACTGGCAGAAGCACCATCTATCAAGACAACCAGCGGCTTTTTAACCCCAAATTCTGTATTTTGAGCCAGAATATCATATTTATAACCGCCTCTACCGACTATACTGACAATTTTTCCCTCCGGAATAAATAAATTTGCGATAAATATTGCATTAGGGAGTAAACCGCCGGTGTTTCCGCGCAAATCAATTATGAGCCCTTCTGTATCTTTTGTTTTTTCCAGCGCATCCAAAAATTCATTTGGAGTTGTGGAGCCGATAAAGGTATTGATTTTTATATAGCCGATGTTTTTATCAACAGAACTGCGGACTGTTTTTATTTTAATTTCTTTTCTGACGACTTTTTTAACTAATTTGTCGTTATTACGCAGAATTGTAAGTTCAACAATGCTGTTTTCCGGTCCTCTGACAAGATTTGCCACATCAGAAAGCGGCATGCCGCTGACATCTTTTCCGTCAATTGCAACTATAATATCGTTTGGCAAAAGATTGGCACTTTGAGCCGGTGTTCCTTCAATAACGTTTATAATATGAATTTTTCCGGCAATAGTTGCTATATTAACCCCAATACCTGTGATTTTTGAATTTATTGAGGTATTCTGATCTGAATATTCGGCGCGGGTCAGAAAACGTGAATACGGATCATCTAAACTTGCAAGCATGGTATCTATTGCAACTTTAGCATCTTCATCTGTTTTAATTTTCCCGTGATAGCGGCTTTTCCAGCGTTCCCAGTTCTGATCGTTTAAATCCGGATCATAATAATTGTCGCGGATTTCTTCCCATACATTATCAAATAATCTTTGGGATGAAACATGGTTGTGATTAATAAGTTCCGGCGTATCTACAACCGGGGCAGTATTTTTGTGCATTAAAAAATTGTTTAATGCAAACAAAATACTAACCAAAATTAAAAATATAACAACCTGCTTTTTTTTCATACTTTTATTTAACAACAAGGATTTTTTTTAATCAATATACTTTTGAGTAACAAATTGGAATTAGTAGATTTTTCCATAAAAAAGGATTAATGCCGAAATTTGGGGATTAATCCTTTTTTTATCCTACAACTCTTCAAAACCTGGTGAGGTTGAAGGGAGATTTTTATACCCTTCATTTGAATAAACTGTTTTTTTAATATACTGGTTTGTGTATCCACCGCGTTCAAAAAGCTTTTTCAGGGTATTTTCACGGTTTACAAGCGGATGTAGGTTTTCATCCCCGCTGTCAGGATAAATTTTTGATAATTCACACCAGACAGCAGCCTCCATTGTCCAGGCATAAGTTTCTTCTGCCAGTGAATTGTATTCATCCTGATGCAAAGCTTCGTGCGCCAGTAGCGCTGCTATTGCAGCAGGCGGGGCATCCTTGTGCTTTGGGTTTATGTAGATAAAAAGATTCTTGCCTTTTTTCCACCCCAGAGCATCAAATTCCGCGTATTCAGGTTTTATTGCTCCAAGCTCTTTAAACTCTACTTTTACAGGTTTGCCGGAAAGGTTATTTCCCATAATTGCTTTTCTTGAAAAGTCACCGTTTGTACCTTGCAGCATATCCAGTGCAACATGAATAACCTGTTCTTTGCTGATGTTCTTGTACATTGGCTTTATTTCTTTAATTTTTTCAGCATTATATTTCTCCGGATAATTCCCAGGAATAAAGATCTCCTCTTCTTTTGCCCATGCCGGTAACGTTAATAATACGGATAATGTAAGTACACCTATAAATTTTTTCATTTTCATACTTCCTGTCCGCCTCCTCTTTTTTAAAACTACTACATACTTAACATTATAATATTATTTTTTTAGAGGACAACTTTTTCATCGGGTTTTCGTTTTCTGTTTAATGCTGCAAGATCAGAATATAAAACCTTATATTTTGTCGAATTATCAAGGGATGAGGCTTCATTTGCATATTCAAGTGCAGTTTTGATATCATTTTTTTCCTTATAGATTTCTGCCATTTGTGCATAATATTCAGGATTGTTAAGATCATACATTATAGCGCGTTTCATACATTCAACAGCTTCATCATAATCTTTTTCGTCTTTACGAACACGAGCCAGATAATAATATCCGGCAGCGTAATTCATGTCAATAGAAATAGCCTGCTGGGCAAAATATTTTGCCTGTTCCAAATCTTTTAATGCATAAGCTGCGCAGGCAGCTAATCCGTATGCCGGTAGATAGTTTTCATCCGTTTCCAAAACAGGTTTTAGTACATCCAGCGCTTCTTTATATTTTTTTTCTGAACACAAAATTTCGGATAAATCACATTTATATTGTGCTTTATCAGGATATTTTTCAAGTAATGGCTTCAGAATTTGTTCGGCTTTTGAGAACATTTGTAATTCGCAATAAACTTTTATAAGAGAAGTAATTGCAAAATCATCCTCTTTGATTTTCAGAGCATTTTCAAGGTCATTTTTTGCATTCAGAAAATCTTTTTTGAGGTATTTTAAAACAGCGTTAAGCACAACACTCTGATAATGTTCAGGTTCCTGTTCCAGAATATAATCCAATTCTCTCTGAGTTTTATCATAAGCGCCAGTAGAGTAATACAGATATGCAAGCGAATATCTGTAATCCATTATATCCGGCGCAAGACAAACGGCATCAAGATAAGATTTAACAGCTTCCTTCATCCAGCCATTATAAAAATAGGCATTCCCGAGATTGTAAGCGTAGCGTGCATTTTGTTTGTCAAGGCTTCTTGCCAGCGAAAATGATTTTATTGCTTCTATAAAATTCATATCCTCAAGATAAAATAATCCGCGGTAATTCAGAACTTCGGCATTCTCATAATTCTGCGGGAGCTGCGAAAATATTTCTTTTGCTTTTTCAAAATTACTTTCATCAAAATTTATCTTACCAAGCAGCACCAGTGCATCGTCATTATCTGTTATCTTGCTGAGTATTTCTTTTGCTTTTTGCACATCACCGGCTCCATAATAGACTTTTGCAAGCTCATACTGAACTCTATCATCGTTGAAAAACTCGGATTGTCTGTATTCGTCTATTTTGTCAATATTATTAGCCTTACAGTCCAGTTTTATTAATTCTGCGAGATTTTTAGCATTTTTATTTTCATCAAAAAGTATTTTGGCGTATCTTAAAGCTTCATCCGGCATGTTGAGTGAGAGGTAAACTTTTTTCAGTAAAGCCAAACTGTCAGTATGTTGCGGATTTTGTGTCAAAACTTTTTCAAAATATTGGATAGCGCGCTGGCTGTTTCCCATCAAAAAGTATAATTCACCTATTTGAAAAAGAACTTCAATATTGTCGCTTTCTTCTTCAAGAGCTTTGTAGAGCATTTCTATTGCCTGTTTGTAGCATTGCTGCTCTTTTAATTCAAAGGCATGTTTTATATATTCCAGAACTTCTTTATTTTGCATTTTTGTATCCTGTTAACTTATTTTTCAAAAAACTAATTAAGACATTTTTTTTCTTTTTGGGTGTTTTTTCAGCCGGCGGGTTGTTGATGAGAATCAAAACTTCATCTTCACTTGCCATTTTTAAATTATTGCGGGCAATACCTTCAAGGCTAGCCATTGAAGAGAACATTTTTATTTCCTGTTTCAAGTCGTCATTGCGGCTTGTGGCAGCGTTTTTAATCTTTTGCATGGTCATAATTTTGGCGCGGTAAGAGATTGTCTTTGATACATTCAAAATTACGCCAAAACCTACCTGAATAAGACAGAACAGCAGTACAAGTGTCAAAAAGGAATAGTAGAAACCTGTTTTTTTATCTAGTTTCTGCTTTAATTCTTCTGCTGCATCGGTTTGTTGAATATTCTGTTGTCTGCGTGCTGCTGTCACTTTTCCAACCTCGTTAATTAAATTATAATAGAAATAAACGCTTGAAACAATTTGTAAAACGTAAATTTACAATTTAATATTAGTGTTAAACCTGAACTGTGTTTTAAAGAGTGCGTTATTTTCATCATAAGTCTGTCCTGCGCCAAATTCCAGATTAACCCTGTCATTGCCGCGGTTTGCAAACGGTTTAATCCTTAGTACAAGTTCACTGGAACGTCTGTTGCGAGTTGTATCAGCCTTGAATACATTCGATACGGATATTGCATCGTTAAGTTTAAATTCCGGTGCAAGATAAAAATTATCGGTTGTTAATCCGTAAGTTGTCATCTGATTTTTCTGGTAAGCCGTAGATATAGCAAATCTGCTTCGTTCATAACGGGTAAACAACCCTGCATTGTATTCAAGTTGTGAGGTATCAATACCGGATTTATACAATGTTCCGAATTTAAAATTACCAAAAGTTTCAGTTTGATTTGTATTAACAGGCATGATATTAAATTCTTCACGTCTGTAAGTCGCAGGCATAACAGATTTTTTCATAAGTTTGTCTGTTAGACTGTTACTTAGAGGCAAAACAGCATTGTATTGGGTGTTCAGATTAAAAGTTTTATTTTGCACATCCGTCAATTCAACGACATCCTCCCATTCTTGCGAAAGCTCATAGCGAACAACAGAACTGTCATCGTAACGGGTATTGATTTGAGTTTCCGGAACAATCTCAGCCGGAGTATCTGTTTCTGGAGATGTAACCTCCTCTATTGTGTCAGAAGTATCCGGAAATATGAAAATATTTGGCAGAATAAAATCTTCCTCTACCTGCTGTTTTTTTACGCCCGGCAGATTGTCTGCCGCTAAAGCAGGAGTTATAACCACCATAAGTAATGCAATTATTAACAATACCTTTTTCATATTATTATTGTATACTAAAAAAGTTATTAAGAGTAGCAAGAAATTTTGTAAAAAGATATTTTTATGCAATAATAACTTTAAGATTTTAATGGGAGCGGAGTATGACAAGTTTTATAATAACAAAATGGATTGAGCCCTATGTGCTTTTAGAAAAAGCTAAAATGACATCTGATATGAAGGATTACACATTTGACGGCTTTAACAAACAGTCGGTTAAACAAGAGTTTATGAAGGCTTTGCAGCAAACAAACACTTTGGGTTTATATATGAAAAACGTCAACAAATTCTATTTGTTTAAATCTGTTAATCTTGTCGATATTGAAAAATTCTTATCAGATGCCATTAACCTTACACAAGATGATTTTTACCAATCAGAAAATGCAGATGAACCCTTTGACAAGATTGATCTTGGTAAAGCCGAAGCTGCATTTATTATCGCTTAATCTCTTAAAGCTTTGCTTATATCAAAAATGCAGTCATCAAAGGTTGCACCAGTATGGATTTGTAATTTTTTAACTTGGAAATTCGGTAATTTTTTATATAGTAATAACCCGTCTTTGTCTGTAGTTAAAAATTGCACACCTTGTTTTATCATAAACATTGTACGGCGTACCGGTTCTGCAAGATCATAGATAACAGAGGAAGTCATCATGTACGGAAATTTCAGTGTTTTCTTTTTGTTTTTTTGAAGTTTTACAAGATCCATATGATGTTCGGTTATTTTGTATAGCCCGTTAGCAGTCTGCAAAATGGTTTTAGTAACCTTTTTGTTTTGGATTTCCAGACTGACTAAATTCGCTATTTTTTCGTGATTTTTGTTGAAAAAGAGTCTTTCTTTTATCTGGAATGCATTGCCTAATACTTTTTGTACTGTACCTTGCACACAATAGGCAGTGTTTTTTCGCATGTAATCTGTAATTGGTTTTATCATAACAAAATGATTAAAACATGCCCAAAAAAATTTTTGCTATTTTGCAATATAAAAAATTAAATTAATTATAAAATCAGCCATTAAAAGATAAACAGTGGACAGAATTGCCGCCTGAGTTGTGGAATTACCGACTTCTTTTGCGCCACCCTTTGTTTGATACCCCTGTGTTGCACAGACAAGAGCAATTAAACCGCCGAATATAGCACCTTTCAAAAGGCTTATATAAATATCCCGTGTACTCAGCCAGAGCCAGACCGAGTTCATGTAGCGTGCCGGATGAAGATCAATTGTGGCATTAGAAACAAGCATTCCGCCCAGTACTCCGACAACTTCCGCAATAAGCACAACCATTGGAACAGTTACCACAGACCCCAATATTCTTGGGGTGAAATAATATCCTACAGGATCAACTTTTAAAGTCTTAATCGCATCCACTTGAGATGTAACCTGCATATTAGCGATTTCCGCGGAAATAGCAGTGCCGGCACGTGCACCTATTGCAAGCGCAACAAACCCGGGGGCTATTTCTCTTATCATTACAATTGCAATAGTGCCGCCAATATAAGTATCAGCGCCTGACATTAAAAACTGTTTTGATACCTGTATTGCAATGACCGCCGCAGCAATAAAAGCAATGATAAGTGAGATTGACAGCGAATCATAACTTATAGCCGCGGCTTGAGATACAATTGCTGAAAATCTCACCTGTCTTGCAAATATGTATTTAATACATTTTATTAAGTTTTGAACACAAAGTCCTAAAAAATCAATCATATATTAATAAACCGGCATGCACCATTTTTTGTATTTCGGGACACGTCCGCAAACAACATCAAAATACAATTTCTGTAATTCAGTTGCAACAGGACCTACTTTGCCGTCACCGAGTTGTCTGTTATCAATTGAAACAATCGGACTGACCTGAGCGCCTGTTCCGCAATAGAACGCTTCATCAGAGATATATAATTCAGTTCTGTCAATTGCACGTTCTTCAACCGGAATGCCCAAATCTTTTGCCAGTTCAAGAATTGTATTTCTTGTAACACCAACAAGGATGTCATCAGTTGTTTTAGTTGTGATAAGTTTACCGTTTTGAACAATGAATAAATTCATTGCTGAACCCTCGGTAACTTTTCCTGCTTCATCAAGGACAATTGCATCGTCAAAGCCTGCATTATGTGCATCAGTTTTGATTAAAGCTGCATTTGCATAACCGCCGGCAACTTTTGCGCGCGGAGGGATTGCGTTATCACTGTTTCTTCTCCAGTTTGAAACGCATACTTTTAACCCTTTTGATGTGTCAATATAATCACCCATTTTGTTTGGGATAATCATAAATGCATCAGGATTGTCATAAAGTCCCGGACCTACTTTTTGCGCTGATTTATAAAGATTCGGGCGCATGTAGCAGTTTTCTTTATATCCGTTTTTCTTTAACAAATTACGCGTGATTTCACAGTATTCTTCAACAGTATACGGGCTTTCCATATACATGATTTTTCCGCTTCTGATTAAGCGTTCATAATGTTCAGGAGCGCGGAATATGTAAAGTTGTTTTTCTTCAGCATTCCAATATGCTCTTATACCTTCAAAAACAGCAGTTCCGTAAAGAAAAGCATGGGTACGTGCAGGTATCATAGCTTTAGAAGCTTCTACATAGTCCCCGTTCATAAAATAAAACTCTGTCATAAGACCTCCTATCTAAACTTATATATAGATATTAGCATAAACACTATTGAACAGAGTTTGTATTTTAAGAATTATAAAGCAGAGGGCTATCTGTGCCTTCTAAAAAGTATTTTTTTATTACCTGTCGGTAATTCTTGTAAATTTGCGCCTGCAAGAAATTTTTTAGCTTCGTTAACCGGAATTGCAAATCCTATACCGATATTTGAAATATTGTTGTCAGGGTTATAAATTGACTGGCTTATTCCGATAACTTCTCCTGATGTATTCAAAAGAGGTCCTCCTGAACATCCGGGATTTATGGAGGCATCTGTTTGGATACGTCCTTTAGTTTTATCTATACGGGAGATTATGCCCTGCGTCAGAGTGCCGGCAAAACCGAACGGATTACCGATTGCAAGAACTTTTTGTCCGACTTTTACCTCATCAGAATCACCGAAAGGTATTACAGGAAGTTTTTTATCTGTATCAATTTTTAGCAGCGCAAGATCCTTGCCTTTACCCATAAGTGCTATGACTTTTGCCATATATAATTTGCCGTCCGATGTTTTTACCTCAATACTGTCGCTGCCTTCTATAACATGGGAGCCGGTCAAAATTATTCCGTCAGAGCGTACAATACATCCCGTGCCTGCTGAAAATCCGTCCGCAATTTCAGCATCTATCGCAACAATTGATGGATTTATTTTTTCGTAAACATTTATATTCACCTTTTCATCCGGCGCAAAATTATATGCAAGCGCTGATGAAAAACTTAAAAATACAAATATTACAAAAAAATTAATTATATCCTTCACGTCTAATCTCCTTATTTATCAACATTATTAGCGTTTTTTTATACAAAATATTACCCCCTTTTTAAAAAATAGCAGTTTAGTTGTTGAAATTATTAAAATTTTAATGTATAATTCAGGAAAAAGTTGAAGTAGTTTATTTTTTTCAGAAAAGGAGAATATATATGACAAGAATTGAAACATTTAAACAACACTTAATTGAAAAAAGAGCAGTAAAAATTATTGCTGGTATCGACAATTTTGATATCGAAAATATTAAAAAAGTAGTTAGAGCCGCAGAAACAGCACAGGCAAGCGCAATTGATATTTGTGCTGATGAAAAAATCGTTTCTGAAATAAGAGAAATGACAGATATGCCTTTATTTGTATCATCAATTGTTCCTGAAGAACTGGTTAGAGCAGTAGAATTAGGCGCTGATGCAATTGAACTCGGCAACTTTGATGTTCTTTACAAAAAAGGTACTTCATTCACAGCAGAAGATGTTCTTTCACTTGTAAACAGAACTCTTGAATTGTTAGGTGACACAAGAGTATTCTTCTCAGTTACAATCCCTGGTGAAATTTCTGTTGCTGATCAGATTGAATTAGCAAGAAAATTGGAAACAATGGGTATTGATTTAATCCAGACAGAAGGTCACTTCTCTAAAGAAACCCCGGCAGCAGGAGTTAGAGGCTTAATGGAAAGAGCAGAATTGACACTTTCTAACACCGTTGAATTAGCAAGAAACATTGATCTTCCGATAATGACAGCAACAGGCATCAACCCTACAACTGCTTCATTTGCATTCGCAGCAGGTGCAAGCGCTATCGGATGCGGCTCTTGTATCAACAAAATGGATTCTGAATTATCAATGATGGCTACAGCTAAACAATTGGTTGAAATTGCTTCTAAAAACACTCAGCATGTTTTAGAACTCGTTTAATTTATTGATAAAGAAGTTTTGAGGGCGGCGCAAGTTAACTTGCGCCGCCCTCTTATATATCTGTTCTGTAAACACATCTACACAATTATTTACATGTAATGGATATTTTTTTTGATTTTATCTAAAATGAGTAATTGAAAGGGATAAGTATGGAAATTATTTTAGATATTTTATACATTTATGCGGCTTTATACACACTGTTTTTTCTTGTGCTTGCACTCAGAAACCTTAACGATAAGCCGTTTAAACGAGAAAGACGTTTTTCACATTACGATGAAAAAGACAATTTGGCGGTTGTTATTTATGCACATAACAATAAAGCAACTCTTGCTCAATTAATTAATCAGTTAAAGTTACAGGATTACCCGATTGATAATTTTAAGGTGTTTGTACTTCTTGATAATTGTTGTGACGGATCTGAGGAATTATTTCAGCGTGAGCCGTTTATAAAAGTTATCAATATCGAAAATGTAGGGACTGTCGGTAAAGATCAGGCAGTTTCAATGCTTGTTGAGCGGCTTACAAATGATCAGAGCATAGATTCCTATGTATTTATAGATGCAGACAGAAGTATTCCGTCTGATTTCCTTTCAGTTGTAAATGCTGCTCTTACCAGGCACAGTGTTATAAGCGGCGAAACACTGATGCTTACAGATAATTTAGGACCGGTTGATAAAATCAAAGCTGCATATCAAAAATACCACATGAATTTTCTTCGACAGGCACGTTCGCTATTTGGGCTTGCTGCACGTGCGGATTCCGGTGTTTTTATTATTAAAAAAGACATTGTTGACAGAATTGGTGAGGTTAACTTTAAAGATATAAACACTGAACTCAAATACAGTCTTTTGCTTTCTAAAATCGGTTTTCCTTGCACATACAATCCTAATATTCAAACCTATGTTGATACGCTTAATTACGAGTTTAAAATGCCGCGTCTTTCAGCAAGAATTAATCTGTTTAAAGACTGCTTCCGACAGATTAGACCTAACAACTTTGCTTTTGCAGAACACACCTTCTCGCTGCTTTATCCGAATTTTTGGCTGTTGGCATTAATTTATGCTCTTGTGCTTAAACATTCTTATAACTACTATTTTATGGTTGATTTCAGAATAGTACTTTTCACCTTCATTCTTTTACTTGTTGGTTTTGGAATAAGCCTTATTAATTCAAAGCTGAATTTTATTGAAACAATAAGATTATGTCTTTATCCAATATATTCAATCTGCCATATTATCAAACATTTTCCGCCAATCCGTGCGGTCAGAAACAAGATAGCAAAACGTGAAGAACTTCCGGCGGGGACTGAAAAACTTGCAGTGGATGTCATGGTTCTGGCTGGTAAAAACCAAACCCATATACCTTGCAGACTTGAATTTATTTCAGAAAGCGGGCTTGCCAAAATCAAATTTATGTACAAAAAGAAAAAATACGTTACCCGCAGTCATCTGAGAATGATTGACGCTCTTCAGGAACTAAAACTGAAATTGTATGAATACAATTTTTTTATAAAAATTTGCAGCTGCTGTGAATACTTTAAATCATTGCCTGACGGCTCTAAAAACATGCTTAAAGGCACCTGTTGCTGTGATTTTCCAAGTCCTGCTCTAAATGAAACAAAAGAAACTTTAATCTGGAATTCTTGTTCTGAATTTAAACCGGGTAAAGTTGAAAATTTTATGTCAGAAATGAGCGAAAATCATCAGGAATAACTTCATTTAACATATAAAATGATCCGCAAATGATTGTCCAGACATCATTCTGCGGATTATTTTTATATAAATCCTCTAAGGAAATAAATTCTTTTGCCGGCAACTCGCACGCTGCTTTCAATTCATCTATCGTGCAGGAATTTGGGTTGTTAAAATGGTAAAAATATATTTCATCCCCTTGCGTAAAAAGCATTTGCATCATTTTTTTGTAATCTTTATTTCTCAAACATCCGAATATAAATCGGCGTTTTGTATTTGGATAATACATCTCAAGGCTGTCACGAAGAGCCAAAGCCCCGTTAGGATTGTGTGATGCGTCTATAATGAGTTTTTTATCCTCGAAAACCTGAAAACGACAAGGATGTTTCACCGTTCTTAAAGCTTTATTTATTACTAACTGCGGGATTTGCGGAAACAAGTGTCTTACCGCAGCCAGCGCAAGAGAGAGATTTTCCTGCTGACAAAGTCCTTTAAGCGTGAGTTCTGTTGTATCTTCAAATGGTGCAACCATGACCATAAGTGCATTTTTTTCATCGGCAGCATCGCGTATAGCTTCATACCCTTCTGAGGTAAAAATCGGGCAATTTTGTTTAATTATACCGGCTTTTTCAAACGCAATTTTATCTTTTGTATTTCCGAGGCGTTCAGTATGATCAAGATCAATATGCGTGATTATTGAACATAAATTACTTTTAATAACATTTGTTGCGTCAAATCTGCCGCCCAAACCTGTTTCAAGCACTACAACGTCACAGTTTTGTTCTGCAAAATATTTAAAAGCCATTGCCGTTAATATTTCAAATTCTGTCAGATGAATATTGTTTTTATCGGCGATTTTGCATATTTCAAAAACAAGTTGCGCAAATTTTTCTTCCGGAATATCTTTTCCGGCGACCTTAATTCTTTCAGTATATTCAAAGATATGCGGGCTTGTATAAAGCCCGGTTTTAATCCCGTAAGTTCTCAAGATATTTTCAATAATTGCACAAACAGAGCCTTTGCCGTTGGTTCCTGCAACGTGTATACATTTTAATTTATCCTGCGGATTGCCAAGCAGATCTAAAATAGCGGAAATTCTCTCCAATCCGAGATTTATATAAAATTTTCCTTGCGAAGTCAATAACTTTTTAGCATCAAGATAGTTGTTCATATTCATAAATTATTGCAAATAAATTTTAAAATCAATGACAAATTCAAAATCAAAAAAAATCTTTAATATCAACATTAAAATATTCAGCAATTTTATACAAAGTTTCTATGTTAGCAGAGTGCTTGCCGCGTTCCAAACAGGAAATATGTTCTCTGGAAATATCTACAAATTCTGCAAGTTTTTCTTGAGAAATTCTGTTTTCAGTACGTAAAGCTTTTATTTTTCTTCCAATCTTGTTTCGTAATTTACGTAGGCTCATGCAGTTATTGTTACATGTAATATTAACAATACAGAAAGATTAATCTTACAAAATATGTTTGTAACGCTTTATTAATACATGTTTTCAGCTTTTTATTTTTAAATTATAATTAGCATGCTAAAAATAACATCGGAGTAAAAAATGAAGATTATTATTCAGGCTGGCGGCAAGGGGACCCGGCTGGAAGGATTAACTAGAAATAAACCTAAATGTCTGGTACCTGTGAATAATCTGCCAATTTTATTTTATGCATTTCAAAAATTTAAAGATGCAGAATTTACAATCATTGCAGATTACAAAACAGAAGTATTAGAAAAATATCTAAAAATATTCGCGTCTGAATATAACTACAAAATAGTAAAGGCAGAGAAAAAAGGAACTATTTCAGGTATCAAAGAAACAATCGCCAAATACAGGGACGATGAACCATTTATGATTATGTGGTGTGATTTAATATTGGCAGATAATTTCACAATTCCTGATTTCAATGCTAACTATGTAGGGATATCAAAAGATTTCGAGTGCCGTTGGTCTTTTATTGACGGTAAATTCATAAAGGAACCTTCTAAAGAAAACGGAGTCGCCGGATTATTTATTTTCAAAAACAAATCTTATCTTAAAAATATTGCTGATGAAGGAGCATTGGTCGGCTGGCTTCAAAAACAAAATATTCATTTCAAGACGCTCAGTTTGACCGGCTCAAAAGAAATCGGCACTCTGCTTTCTTATGCAGATAACAATGATGATGCTCCAAAATGCCGACCGTTTAATTCATTAGAATTTAGTGGTGATATCATAATTAAACGCGGAATTAGTGAACAGGGCAGAAAAATAGCTGTTGATGAAATAAACTGGTATAAACATGTAAAACAGGCTGGATATGATAACATACCAGAAATTTATGAATATGAACCACTTACAATGAAACGCGTTGCCGGAAAAAATATTTTTGAATATGATTGTCTGACAAAATCTCAAAAACGAGAAATATTACGAAAACTAATTGAAGCCTTAAAAGATTTGCATGCTCTTGAACCCGCAAAACCGGCTGTTATTTCTGATGTTGAAGAAAATTACATAACAAAAACATTTGACAGATTATCAAAAGTCCAAAATCTTATTCCATTCGCGGATAAAGAATTTATTAAAATTAACGGCTTGTATTATAAAAATATTTTCTTTAACCAAGAGGAATTTATTGATGCGGTAAAAAATATTTATCCTGATAAATTTTATCTTATTCACGGTGACTGCACTTTTTCAAATATGATGTTTGATACATTTAATATGAAGGCAATACTGATAGATCCGCGTGGCTATTTTGGTAAAACGAAATTTTATGGTGATGTTGATTATGATTGGGCTAAATTATACTATTCACTAAAAGGCGACTATGACCAATTCAATCGTAAAAACTTTACTCTTAATATAAAAGAAAAAGATGTGGAAATAGCTATTAAGCCCAACAACTGGGCAGATATGGAAGATTTCTTTTTTGAGTGCCTGCCGCAGGTAAGTAAATACAAAATAAAACTTCTTCATGCTATAATCTGGCTGTCACTAACAACTTATGCCTGGGAAGATTATGATTCTATATGCGGGGCATTTTACAATGGTATTATAAGGCTGGGAGAAGTTCTTTAAATGTTAAAATTGTCACCTTTAGCTAAAACATGGATATTTGATGTAGACGGCACGATTGTTAAGCACAACGGACATAAAATTGACGGACATGATACCTTGCTGGAAGGCGTAAAAGTTTTTTTTGATAATTTGGCGCTTGAAGACAAAGTTATTCTTTTAACAGCAAGAAAAGAACATGAACTTGAGGAGTTAAAGTTATTTCTGAAGAACAACAATATAAGATACGACTATATTCTGTCTGATATGCCTGTCGGAGAAAGAATACTCGTTAATGATAAAAAGCCGTCAGGACTCTCGACCGCTTATGCAGTAAACAAAGAGCGTGATGAAGCTTTAGATATAAAATATGTAGTTGATAAAAATTTATAACAAAGGGATGATTATATGAAGCTAATAGAGTATAACAAGTTTACCCGCGACGAAAAAGAATTACGTATATTGTCAGCACGCGTATTTCATAAAAAGAAAGAAAGAACAACTACGACAAAAACTCTTTGCGGCATACTTTTTAGAAGTGTAAAACAGACATTACCTGATAAACAGATTAAAACTTATACTTTTTTAAATCTACTTACATTAAGACGCGTAAGAACAAATATGATAAGTGATTATTTTATAGGTAATTTTAAAATTTATTCGCATAATTTTACACCTGGATTTATAAAAAAATACAAAAAACAATTACCTAAGGAATATGAAAACTTTTTTATTATTAATGGACATAGCGGCGAACTTTATACTCTTTGTGCGTTTTATGTCGCAGCAATCTTAAACAAATATAAAAATGTTAAATTTTTGTGTACAAATAGCGTTCATAAAAAGATTTGGAATTTATTTTGGTCGAATATTGAAGTAGACATGTTAGAAGGATTTCAGCCTGCCGCATTTGACCGACAATTTAATTATAACAACCAGAATTTTTATTATACATTTGCAATTGACCCTGAATTACTTGGGGCTCATCGTATTGACGCATCTATTTCAAATCTTAACTTAACAAGAGCGGATCTCATAAAAAAAGAGATTATTTTTTCTGAGCAGGATAAAATGAGTTTTAATCAAAAACTTAAAAATATGAAATTAAATACTGAAAAATTTGTTATTTTTGCCCCGGAAGCAGAATCAATGCAGCCGATACATAACGATTTTTGGGAAAAACTTGCAAACGGATTTAAGGAAAAAGGATATGATATTTACCTTAACGCTTTGAAGAATAACTCTAAAATAGATGGTATAGATAGTACATTCCTTACATATCCTGAAATTATGCAGCTTGCAAAAATATCAAAAGGATCTGTTAGTTTAAGAAGCGGATTTACAGAATTTCTATCCTATTATGATATTCCTGTCCATGTTATATACACATATTACTATTCTTGGGAACATGTATCGATTGAAGAAAGAAATGCAGGTTTTGCAAAAGATTACATAAAAAATTACCCGTTCAGAAACAAAGATATCACTTATGAATACAAATATTTCGATTATGATGATGATAGACTCATTGATGAAATACTGGCAAAATTCTAAACTTCCTGTAAAATATCTGTTGAATGGAATTTTTTGGATGAATGCAGTTCTATGTATTTTTTCAGCAGTTCAAAGCAGACTGTGCAAACTTTTTCTGTTGCAAGTTTTTCGTATTCAGAAACATAATCAAAATCAAATTGCAAAAGTGCATTCAAAAAATCTCGTATTTTGTTGTGCATAACTGTTTTATACCCGAAATTTTCGTTGCAGTGTGCGCACAGAACACCGCCCATTTTATCAGAAAAAAACATTTTTTCATCTTTTATGGGCTCTCCGCAGCAAAGACAGCATTCCAACTCTACACCAAAACCGGATATCTGCATCATCTTGAGTTGAAATTTGAGTACAGAAATAAGAATTTCTATCTTATTTTCTGCATTAGCTATTTTTTCCAATGCTTTATATAAAAGCTCATAAACCTCTTTGGAACACGGATCTTCCTCAACTCCAAAATTGTTCACAACTTCGGAAATATACATAGAATAAAAAATTTTATCCATATTCTGCCGGATTTTTTGAAAAGTATTCAAAGCTTCCGCCTGACAAATTGTGTCCATATTCCGACCTTTATAAAGCATAAGCTTATTTGCAACAAGCAAATCCATTCTCGCACCAAGTTTGCTTTTCGGTTTTTTGACGCCTTTTGCAACGCCACGGATAAGTCCTTTATCTTTAGAATACATAACAATAATCTTGTCGGATTCGCTAAGATTATAAGATTTCAGATTAATTGCATCTGTTACAAAATTGTTCATTTTTCGTTATCCTTGAGAAGCGAAGGTTCCGTGATAAACACCGCGCAGAGCCTGCTGCAATTCGTTTTTGTTGTCAGAAAATTCAAGCGCCGTTTCAGGTGTAATATACCCTGCTTTACACAACTGATACAATGAAGTATTCATCGTAATCATTTTGTTGAAAGACCCTTTTTTAACAAGGTCATAAATCTCTTCCAATTCATCCTTAATAATAAAATCTTTAACCGTAGAGGTACAAACAAGCAATTCACATGCCGGTCGTCTGCCTGTACCATCCAGTGTCGGCACAAGTTTTTGAGAAACAGTTCCGCGCAAAATTTGCGCAAGCTGTTCTCTTACAAACTGTCTGTCACCCGGATCAAACATGTTGACGATTCTGTTTACAGTCTGAACAGCATCGTTCGTATGAATTGTGGCATAAACAAGGTGTCCGGTTTCTGCGGCTTTTAAAGCACTGATAATCGTTTCCTGATCACGAATTTCCCCGATAAATATAACGTCAGGATCCTGACGAAGTGCATACTTTACACCATCAGGAAATGATGGTGTGTCAAGAAGCACCTGTCTTTGGGAAACAATACTCATGTTGTTTGTAAAGATAAATTCAACCGGATCTTCAATTGTAATGATGTGTTTTGAATAGTGGTTGTTGATATAATCAATCAAAGACGCTATGGTTGTTGATTTACCGCTTCCTGTTGGACCGGTAATCAAAACCAAACCGTTATTAAGCATTGAAAACTGGTTCATTGCTGCCGGCAGATTTAATTCTTTAATGTTTTTAATGATATAAGGAATAACACGAATAGCCAGTGCTCGATGATTTAACTGTCTGCTTGTGTTAACCCTGAACCTTGAAACTCCCGGGATTTCAAAAGCAAAATCAAGATCAAGATATTGTTCATAACAGTTTTTTAAGTGTTTAGGCAGTAATAATTCCAAACATCTTGTTAAATCTTCATCAGTCAGTTGAGGCATTTCTGTGAATTTGAAAATTTCGCCGTCTTTGCGCATGCTCGGATATTCTTCAACATAAAGATGCGCGTCAGAGGCGCCTATCGACACTATTTGTTTTAAAAATTCGATTATATCAAAATCTTTCATCCTACTTCTCCCAATATATCAGCATTATAACACCCATATTAAGCAAGGCAAAAATGTCAAGATATGTAAACTTCTACAACTATTTGCGATTGTAACAGATTGTTTACAATTCAATAGAGTAAAGGCAATTATTGACTGTAAAAATACTTTATTAAAATGTAAGGGAAATTTAAGATTTAGAAAAAGGATTTTAATTGGACAGTTAATATAAATCATATATTCATCACAAGGTGAGAATAAAGATTGAAGAACAAAGGTTTATTTTTTATACTCTCTCTCTTAATATCCTCGTGTTTATTTAATGTTGCCACTATTCATAATGGCAACTTTTTCTTTTAGTTACATCTCTTAATTGATTGACTCTTTTCTGCCATAACCGTATAATCACAGTCATGATTGTACTAACAAGCGGTATTTTTAGTTTATTATTTATTGAATTTCCTGTAATTAAATCTGTTGTGCTTTTTGTTATTGGACTGCATTTTGATGCATTATTTTTACATAATGTTATATGCATTAATAAGCAAATCGAAAATAATATAAGGAGATTAACAAATGACTCAAAATGATATTTTTACAATTGTTGCCGGAACTATTCTTGTTATAATGAGTTTATATTACAACTACAAATTCAATCAAATCGGAAAAGAAGATCATAAAAAACAATAGTTTTTTAAAGTATTAGTTCAGCCAAATCCGTCTTTCCTATCATAAAAGGAAACCCGTCCCAAGGAGAAGGACGGGTGTTAAATCAGTAAAAGAGACATCAATAACAGTATGCAGTATTTATTTTTTTCGTCAAATTTTTATCCGAAGAACTGGAAAATTTTTCAGGTTTATTCTATACTGTAATATATGAAAAGACTTATATTATTTTTATCTGCTTTAATATTTACCGTTCAAACATCATTTGCGCTGGATGTGACCAATCTTCTTCAGCCTAAAAAAGAGGCGCCTAAAAAACAAAATACACAAACCGGTCAGCAGGCAAATATTTTTTATGCTGAAAATGATATAGATAAAGCTTTTCAATTGTTTGTGAGTATACCGGCTAATGAAAGGACTTCACAAAACTGGCTTTTAATGGGAAATATCTTACAAGATCAGGGGAAAGACGCCGATGCTGTTTTTATGTACAATCAAGCTATTGCGGCTGATGAAAATGATTTTAAAGCATATTACAATCTCGGTAATGTTTACCTGAATGAAGAAAAACCTTATTTGGCTATAGAGCAGTATAAAAAAGTGTTGAAAATCAATCCGGAATATCCTTACGCATACTACAATATGGGCTGCGCCTATATCAAAGCCGGAGAACTCAGGAAGGCAAAAAATGCATTTATCAGCGCTATTGAATTAAAAAATACAGAAGCGGATTTTCATTACAATCTCGCTTATGTTTATAAAAAACTTAATGATGAGAAGCGCGCAAAACTTTATCTTGAATATTACAATAAAATTATAGACAGTCACATGCAATAAAAGAGGCGTTATGAAATACAAAGGAATAATATTTGATTTTAACGGAACCCTGTTTTTTGATTCAAAAAAACACCTTGAAGCCTGGCGGGAATTTTCACGCCGCTTGAGAGGGACAGCATTCACGGATGATGAGATGCGAAAATATATGTTCGGCAGAACGAATGAGGATATTATTGCTTATGCAATACAAAAACGCCCGACAAAAGAACAGGTAGAAAAGTATGGGAAAGAAAAAGAGGCGCTTTATCGCGATATGTGCCGTAAAGACCTTGATAATTTTAAACTTGCTCCCGGAGCCATTGAATTTCTTGACTGGCTTAAAGAAAATAATATTCCGCGAACAATCGCAACTATGTCAGAAAAGGATAATGTTGATTTTTACATAGAAGGTTTTAATCTTGCACAGTGGTTTGATGTTAATAAAATAGTTTATTCAGACGGTACTATGCGCGGAAAACCCGCTCCTGATATTTATGAAATTGCAGCGGCTAAACTGAACCTGAAACCGGAAGAATGTGTTGTTGTTGAAGATGCACTTTCAGGAATTGAGGCGGCAAAAAATGCCGGCATTGGAAAAATTATCGCAATTGCTTCTATGGATGGAAAAGATGTGTATAAAGATATTCCTTGCGTTAGCCGGATTATAACTACTTTTGATGAATTTGACAGAAATATTTTTGCTCAAAACGAAATTTTGAAGGTATAAAAATAATGGCGCGGCTTAAAAGCCGCGCCATTACTAATATAATTGTTTAACAAGCTTTAACAATTTCGTATGCTACATCGGCGGTAATTGCGCCTTTTTCACCCAATGCCACATTGCGTTCTTTAAAACGTGCTCTGATTTTTTCAGCAGCTTCATTTGCATCAATGCCGTAGTCTGATAATTTTGTTTTCATTCCAATTGAATTATAAAATTCTTCAATTTTATCTATAGCCATATCAGCTGCTTTCAAATCAACAGGTTCGTTGATTTTGAAAACTTCACGTGCGATTTTAGCAAGTTTCTGGCATTTAGCAACTTTTTGGTTTCTTAAAAGTCGTGGTTCAACTATTGCAAGACTTTGACCGTGATCTATACCATAGAATGCAGTCAGTTCATGACCTATCATATGCGTTGACCAGTCTTGCGGTACACCGCAGGAAATCCAGTAATTCAAACCGCAGGTTGCGCACCAGAAAAGGTTTGCGCGTGCCTCATAGTCTTGAGGATTAGCCAATACTTTTGGCGCTTCAGCAATTAATGTTCTCAGAATCCCCATTGCCCAGATGTCTTGCAGCGGTGAATTTACATCATAAGTACAATTAAACTCCATTGTGTGTACAAAGGTGTCAACTATACCGTTAATGGTCTGTTTTTCCGGTAATGTAAAGGTTACAGACGGGTCAATAATTGAGAATTTCGGGAATACACACGGATGATGAAACGCGAGTTTTTCACTTGTTGAAATTCTTGAAATAACACCGCCGTTGTTCATTTCAGATCCTGTGGCAGGAAGGGTTATAACGTCTGCTAATTCTACTGCTGTATCTGGCATTTCACCTCTTATCATTATTGCATCATAGGCATCATCACCATCGTATTTAGATGCAAGTGCGATAAACTTAGTTCCGTCTAATACGGAGCCGCCTCCAACCGCGAGCAGGAAGTTGACGCCTTCACGTTTGACAATTTCAACAGCTTTGCTCAAGGTTTCATATTTAGGATTTGGCTCAATTCCTCCAAATTCTAACAAATCATAACCTTCAAGCGCTTTTTTAACCTGATCATAAACTCCGTTTTTCTTGATAGACCCTCCGCCGTAAGTCATCAGTATTTTTTTGTCACGCGGAATAAGTCTTGATAACTCCTTTATTGTGTCTTTGCCGAACACAACTCGTGTCGGACCGTAAAATTCAAAATTTTGCATAATATTGCTCCTCTTTTTCTTACAAAATTATAATAGTGCATTTTTTTCAAAACGTCAATAATTAAGGTAACAACAAGCAGTTTAAAGCTTTAAAAAACTTTTTTGTAGTGTCAGAGTTAATTAATTTCGGATACTTTGCAAGTTTTTCTTTTTTCTGGTATGATAAATTCATGAAGATTACTGTTTTGCTTAAAGGAAGGGTAATTAATGAAATTTTCATCATCATTTAAAGTCGGTCTTTTAACATTAGTAGCAATAATTTTACTTGTAGGAATAGTGTTTAAGGTAAAAGGTCGCGCATTTTCTTCCGCAAAACGTATAGAAGTCCAATTTAAGGATGTTAACGGCATGCGTCCAGGTGCCGGCGTTCAGATGATGGGGATCCGCGTGGGGCAGGTAGAGGAAATACAACCTGTTCTCGATGGCGTAAACAGCCATGTCAATGTAAAATTCGTTATAACAGAACCTCATATCTCTATCCCGAAAGCCTCTATATTTTCAATTCAACAATCAGGACTTATCGGTGAATTATTCCTTGAAATAACACCGCCTAAAAACCGGACTATTTATATACCGATGACGAATACTAATATTTTATATAAAGATGATGCGGTACAGATGAAACTCGGGGATAAATATTATAATGTCGGAAAAATCACAAACATTGAAGTCGTTGCCCACGATGTTGTTCCTTATAATATAAGAGAAACAATCAACACAAATTATGCCTACAAAATAAATTATATAATAGATCTGCCCGGATTAATTCTTCCTGAATTTTTGAAAGGTCGCGCCATAAAAGAAAGTGGCACTTACAAATTAAAAATAGCAACTCTTGATGATGTTATTCTGCCTTATCCGAAACAAAATTCTCCTTACACTATTATTGAACCGATGAGAATTGCTGACTTTATGGATTGGCAGTACAAAGCAGCTGAATCGCTTACTGAAACAAACCAGAAAATTAACGACCTTCTGTCTGATGAAGTTATAGCAGAATTGAAAATGTCTGTTACTAATATAAACAGTCTGACAGCCCAAACAAGCGATACAATGACAAAAATTAACGAACTCATCGAATCCTCAAAAAGCGATCTCGAAACTATGATGGCTATGATGGATCAGGCTACTCAAGATTTCCATACTATATCAGAAAACGTTAATAATATAATCGGCGATCCTAAGTTCAAAACAACAATATATTCAACTGCCGAATCTGTAGATCAGCTCGCAAATAACTTAAATAAGATTATCGGTGATGATGCACAGGCTGAAAAAATGGCTGAAGATATACGAGCAATTACCCATAACATTAATGAAATAAGCGCTTATGTTAATTCTCTGACTAAAGACGAACAATTGAAAAAAGATTTAACAAGAGCAATAAATAATGTTAACAATGCAATGTGTGATATATCCAGAACACTTGCTGCTGTTAACAAACTTACACCTGAAAATAAATCCGAACTTGAAAAAATAATTGATGATACATCAGAAACAACATCTAATCTGAGAAAATTCTCAGAAAAATTGAATAAACGCTTCCTGTTGTTCAGACTGATGTTCTGATGAATGTGGAAATTATGGAATTAAAAACTAAAATTACTGAAATTCACTATAATAAAAATACGAAAGGTATTTTGTTCAGCCTGTTGAAATTTTGTTCGATATTTTACGGTTTCGGCAGTGGATTTAAAAATCTGCTCTATGACCGGCATATTTTAAAACCGAAAAAGGTCAATGCTTGCGTGATATCAGTTGGCAACATCACGACAGGCGGAGTCGGCAAAACTCCTGTTGTGGCAGAAATTGCAAAATATCTGATAGAAAACGGAAAAACCCCGGCAATAGTTTCACGCGGATATGGCGGTGGACTTTCTAATAAGAATATAAATGTGATTTCTGACGGGGAAAATATTTTTTATGATGCACAGCAGGCAGGAGATGAGCCCTACTGGCTTGCAAAAAATACAAAAGCTATTGTTATAACCACAAAAAACAGATTTAAAGGGGCTGAGTATGCAGTAAAAAATTTCGGCGCAACCCATATAATCCTTGATGACGGATTTCAACACAGAAAATTATACCGCGATTTAGATATAGTTCTTATGGATAGTGAAAAAGGTTTTGGTAATGAAAACCTTCTTCCGGCAGGACCTCTCAGAGAAGGCACTGAGGCGTTTAAACGAATAGACAAATTTGTTGTGGTGAGTAAAAATACTGACCATAAACGCGCAGAGAAACTCGCTAAAATTATGGGGAAAAAATTGAATTTACAAACTTTTGTCTGCAAAACAGAACCTGATTTTATATATAATATCAAGATGAGCGAAAAATTGCCGCAAGACGCTGAAATTACCGCAATGTGCGCAATAGGTCAGCCAGAACAGTTTTTTGCATTTTTGAAAAATTATAATCTTAAAACTAAAATTGCATTAGACGATCATCATCAATATGTTGAAGATGACATCAAAAATATCAGCGGCAATATTGTCGTGACAGAAAAAGACGCGGTAAAACTACAGGCTTTTGATTATGATAATATTTATGCATTGAAATTGAAAACTGTCATAGATGTGAAGGAATTACTGGGTGAATAAGAAATTTGACGATAAAAATATTGATAAGGTAGTGAAATTGTTAAAAGCCGCTAAACAGCAAAAAAGCGACTTTGTAGGGCTTATGGATTCTTTTAATGATCCCTATCTTGTTTTGATTGCGTGTATTTTGAGCCTGAGGACCAATGATAAGACGACTTATCCTGCAACGTTAAGGATGTTGAAACTAGGCAGAACGCCGCAGGATTTTGCAAAATGTGATGAAAAAGAATTAGAAAAAGCGATTTATCCTGTCGGGTTTTATGCAAATAAAGCAAAACAGATTATTGAACTATCAAAAGAGATTGTGGAAAAGTATAACGGCAAAGTTCCGGATACAATAGAGGAACTTGTTAAATTCAACGGCGTTGGCAGAAAAACAGCAAACCTGACAGTAGCCAGAGGGTTTAATAAACCTGCTATTTGTGTAGATGTCCATGTGCACAGAATTTTTAACAGAATGGGGTATGTGAAAACCAAAAATCCAGAGGAAACAGAATTTGCACTGCGTGAAAAGTTACCTGTAAAACATTGGATTGACATAAATACGCTTATTGTTACCCACGGTCAGAATGTCTGTAAGCCGCAAAAACCGATGTGTGAGGTTTGTCCGATAAAAGATTATTGCGCAAAGATTATTTAGTTTTATTAAGATTTTATAGCTACAAAAAGCAAAAAAAATTATTTAGTGTTTTTAAATTTTCAATAAAAAATTAATAGGAGGTTTAAATGAACGTAGGCAGAATTATCGGTAATATTCAAAGAAAAATTGAAGTCAATAAAATCTTAAAGCAGGAAAAAGAACTGGAAACTTTTGTGCAAATACATGATGTGAATACTTATGGTGATTCATTCAGTGAGTTGTACACCGCACGCCCGATTATCGCGAAATTTGCGAAAGCAAAAGGTGTTCGTGTTGATGTTTTTGAATCGCGTGACGGTATGCACAAGGCTCTGGCAGATGAACCGGCTGAAAATTTAAAAGTTGTGTTAACAAATCTGTTGACCCGCAAATCCACCGAGCAAATTGTACCGGCAAAAACAGATGTCTTATATCCAAAACAACGGGAACAAATAGTAGTTATTCCGGTAAAAGGCGAACAAGATCTTCAGTACGTCCGAACAGGCATACATACAACAGAAGATAACTTTTTACGCAACTTTTACAGAACGATTGAAGTTATGACAAAAAATGTAACCGGTAAAAATGCTACCAACTTTTAACTAAAATTACACTCTTGCTTTTATTATATGTATGTGTGATAATGAAGTAAAGATTGTACAATTGTTTTGGGTATTATTGTATAATTTTTAAGGTTAATACATTTACATAGGAGTTGAAGATGAGTGTAGAGAATCATCATAAAATCAACACATCAAAGCTGGATGAAATTTTGGCTTTATATGAGTACAAAAAGTCTAACTTGATTGCGATTTTGCAAAAGGTACAGGAAGTTTATAAATACCTGCCTGAAGATGCCATGATTTACATAGGCACAAAAATAGAAGGACTATCACCGGCAACAGTATTCGGGGTGGCAACTTTTTATGCTCAATTTTCTCTGGAACCAAAAGGAAAATTTGAAATTAAGGTTTGCGACGGAACAGCCTGCCACGTTAGAGGCTCAATGCCTGTATTGAACGCGATTAAGAACAAACTTGATCTCAAAGACGGATCAATGACGACCGAAGACGGATTGTTTTCTCTTGAAACAGTCAGCTGTCTTGGAGCCTGCGGGCTTGCCCCGGTTGTTGTTATTAATGACAAAGTTTATCCGCAAATGACATCTGATGCAATAAGCATTGTTCTGGATACGCTTTTGAAGGAGGATCGTTAATATGGAGAAAACAAGTTTGAATATAGATATAAAAGAAGAACAAAAAAGAGCGCAGGAAGCCATAAAAAAACAGGGCTTGCGTGTTCTTGTATGTGCCGGAACAGGCTGTGTAGCCAACGGTTCTTTAAAAGTTATTGAAAAATTCAAAGAACTCGGGGCTGATGTATCAGTTCTTACTGATTACGACAAAATGACAATAGTCCCGACAGGCTGCCACGGTTTTTGTGAACAGGGCGTTCTCGTTATAATCCCGGATAAAGATGTTACTTATGTAAGAGTAAAAGTTTCTGATGTTGAAGAGATTTACGAAAGCCACATCAGAAATGACAAACCTGTGGAACGTCTTTTATACACGGATCCAAAAACTCACGAACACATTCGCAAAAGCGAGGATATTAATTTCTACGCAAAGCAAACACGAACAGCGTTAGCAAACTGTGGTCATATCAACGCTGAATGTATAGATGAAGCAATTGCTGTTAGAGGTTATGAAGCACTTGCAAACGTTATAGAAGCCAATGATCCGGATGCGGTTATTTCAGAAATAGAAAAATCAGGCTTACGCGGTCGTGGCGGCGGAGGTTTTCCGACAGGCAGAAAATGGAGATTTACAGCCGCAAACAGAGGCGGAAAGTCTTATGTAGTCTGTAACGGTGACGAAGGCGATCCGGGTGCATTTATGGACAGAAGTATTATGGAAGGGGATCCGCATAAACTTCTTGAAGGTATGGCAATTGCTGCTTTTGCAATAGGCGCTGATGAAGGTTACATCTATGTTCGTGCCGAATATCCGCTTGCAATTAAGCGTTTACGTAAGGCTATTGCGGATGCCGAAGAAAGAAACTTCTTAGGTAAAAATATAATGGGAAGTGATTTTTCATTCACTTTACATATCAAAGAAGGTGCCGGAGCATTTGTTTGCGGTGAAGAAACAGCTCTTATAGCATCTATTGAAGGAGAACGCGGTATGCCGCGTCCTAAACCGCCATTTCCAGCAAACAAAGGACTTTTCGGACGTCCGACACTGATTAACAACGTAGAAACACTCGCTAATGTACCTGTTATTATGTTAAAAGGGGCTGATTGGTTTGCGTCAATGGGTACGGAAACATCTAAAGGTACCAAAACCTTTGCGCTTACAGGTGAAGTTAACAACACAGGGCTTATAGAAGTGCCGATGGGTACAACTTTAAGAGAAATAGTATTTGATATCGGCGGCGGTATCCGTGGCGGCAAGAAATTCAAAGCTGTTCAAATCGGCGGACCTTCAGGCGGATGTTTGACTGAAGAACATTTAGATATTCCTATGGACTATGACAACTTGATTAAGGCAGGAGCAATGGTTGGTTCCGGCGGTCTTGTTGTTATGGCTGAAAATACCTGTATTGTTGAAGTCGCAAGATTTTTCATGAATTTCACCCAGCACGAAAGCTGCGGAAAATGTGTTCCTTGCCGTGAAGGTACAAAGAATATGCTAAAAATTCTTGAAAAAATTGTTGCAGGCAAAGGCGAAATGAGTGATTTGGACTTGCTGGAAGAGCTTGCTCATTCAGTAAAAGAGGGTTCTCTTTGCGGTTTGGGTAAAACGGCTCCGAATCCTGTACTTTCAACTCTAAAATATTTTAGAGATGAATATATTGCCCACATCAAGGACAAAAAATGTCCGGCTGGTGTTTGTGCTGCAATGAAGAAAATCGTTATTGTTCCGGAATTATGTAAGGGATGTACGAAATGTGCAAGAACATGTCCGGTCGGTGCGATTGAGGGTGTTGTTAAGCAGCCACACAAAATTAATCAGGAAAAATGTATTAAGTGCGAAGCCTGCATGACAAATTGTCCATTCAGAGCGATAGTATTGGAATAAAACGGGAATAAGGGAATAAGGAAATAGGGGAATAAGATTTATAAAAAATAATTATTCAAATAGTCATTATTATAATATTTTTGAAAAGAACTTTTCCCTTATTGCCTTATTCCCATTTCCCTTATAACAACATAAAGGAAACCGAAAATGACAGATAAAAAAACATTATTTATAGACGGAAAAGAAGTTGAATTTACAGATGAACCAAATCTTCTTGAAGTAATCAGAAAGGCAGGCATGAATGTACCAACATTCTGCTATCGTCCTGATCTGACCTCATTTGGCGCTTGCAGAATGTGCGTTGTGGAAGTTGAAGGTCGCGGGATACAATCATCCTGCACAATGCCGCCGGAAAACGGTCTGAAAATTCATCTTAACACTGAAAAAACAAGAAGAATAAGAAAAACAGTACTGGAACTTTTGCTGGCAAACCACGATAAAGAATGCTTAACCTGTGAAAAATCCGGCAGCTGTGAGCTTCAAAAATACTCTGAAGAATACGGCATAAAAAGAATAAGATATCCGGAAAAACCACTGGAAGAATATCTTCCTGTAGATGACAGCAGCCCGTCAATCGTAAGAGATCCAAACAAATGTATTCTCTGTGGTGCTTGTGTCAGAGCGTGTTCTGAATTTCAAGGACATTCTGTACTTGGCTTTGCTAACCGCGGGTCTAAAACAGTTGTTCAACCGATGAATGGCAGACCTTTAGGTCAGGTAGACTGCGTAAATTGCGGTCAGTGCGCAGCAGTTTGCCCGACAGGCGCTTTGACTATCAAATCCGATATCGAAGCTGTTTGGAGAGAAATTACCAATCCGGAGAAAACAGTTGTTGTTCAAATGGCGCCGGCAACCCGCGTTGCAATAGGTGAAATGTTCGGACTTTCGGCAGGTGAAAACTCAATTAAATTGATGAATGCAGCTCTTAGGAAAATCGGGTTTAATCTGGTTTTTGACACTAATTTCAGCGCAGATTTAACTATTATGGAAGAGGCAACAGAGTTTCTGGAAAGACTAAAATCAGGCAAAAATCTTCCGCTGTTTACTTCTTGCTGTCCGGCATGGGTAAAATATCTGGAAGATCATCATCCTGATATGCTGCCGCATCTTTCAAGCTGCAAATCACCAATGTCAATGTTATCACCGGTACTTGTAAATCTTGTACCAAAACACTTTAATGTATCACGTGAAAATCTGGTTGTGGTTGCAATAATGCCTTGTACAGCTAAAAAATATGAGTGCAAACGCCCTGAATTGACAGAAAACGGCAGACCGGATACAGATTATGTACTGACAACGCAGGAACTTGGCAGAATGATAAGAAGTGCCGGTATTGATTTTAATGCATTAGAACCGGAAGAAGCAGATTCACCGTTTGGAGAATATACCGGAGCAGGAACAATATTCGGCGCATCCGGCGGGGTTGCAGAAGCTGCTGTTAGAACTGCATACGAATTTGCCACGGGCGAACCGTTAAAAGATGTTGATATTAAACCGTTACGTGGTACTAAAAACCGCTCAAGAGATGTTGAACTGGATTTAAAAGGCACAAAACTTGTTGTAAGAGTTGTTTCAACATTGAAAGAAGCTGAAAAATCTATTCAAGAAATTAAAAACGGAACGGCACCGTTCCAGATGCTTGAAGTTATGGCATGTCCTGGCGGATGTATCAATGGCGGCGGTCAGCCAAGAAGCTGTGATGACAGTAAAATTAAAGCTGAACGCGCAGAAGGATTGTATAAAGAAGATTCCGAATTGCCAATACGTAAATCTCACATGAATCCGGCTATTCAAAAGCTTTATCAGGAATATTTAGAGCATCCAAATTCTCATAAAGCTCATGAATTGCTGCACACAGTTTACGCTGACAAATTCGCTAATTCTTATCGGGATATATAATCCGAGTTCAGTAAACTATTTTGCAAAAAGTGAATGTGGATTTACCACATTCACTTTTTGATTGAAGATATAGTGTTGTTAAAACGCTGACATATTAAAGTCACGTTCTGCTTTTGCGCTTGTGCATTCAAAAACATTGTTCAAAAATCTCTCAATTAGCTTTTCCATTGAACTAATTTCTTGTTTAAGCGCACGATAGCTTTCTTCCTTCACTTCACGCAATGAGTTTTCGAAAATTTCATCATGATACATAACATACTCCTTTTCTCTACTATATTAGATACGGACATATAGGAACAAAACTTTAAATATAATATAATATTGTTACATTTGTTATTATTGTTAGAAATTTGAAAAATTTTACTGTAATATATTAAAATAACTCTATTAAGGAACGAAAAGATGATGGATCTGTTAACAGGTTATGAATATTACTCAAGCAGAAGGGATATGGAAGTTATTTCTTCAATAGTAGACTCTCTAAAACAAATATTGGACGAGGATAGCAGACAGCCGCAGCCTCTGTTTTTGAAGATATCAGACAATCTGATTATGAATATAGCAAGAATGGTTGTTCAGGAAAAAAAGAAAACATTTTTGATAGGTATAACAGGCGAAAGTGCATCCGGTAAAACGGTTTTTGTAGACAATACAACAAAGGCTTGTGTAAAAAAGAAAAATGAAGGGATTTATACTGTTATCAGATGCGATGATTATTATAAAGATACCTCCAAAGAACTAAAAGAAGCCGGAAGTTATGAAGCTTTATTTAAAACAGGTTTTAGTTTTGATACCCCTGATGCAATTGATTTAGATTTAATGAAACGACATCTCATGGAGCTTAAACAAGGGCGAGAAGTTACATCTCCTCGATATGACTTTGTCACCTGCGAATCTAAAGCCGACGGAGAACTTAAAAAGCCTGCTAAAGTCGTGTTAACAGAAGGGTTATATGTGCTTAATGAAGGTGTGCGTGATATTATGGACGTTAAAGTCTATGTGTTTACGCCATTAGAAGTTTTAAAAGACCGCTGGTACAAACGTGCAGCGCTTCGCGGTAAAACAGGGGCTGCTGCGGATCTTCAATTTCAGGATGTAAACAGAACTGCACAACAATATATTCGCCCGACTTATCAGATCGCAGATGCGGTAATTAACGGACTTGTAAGTCAGGAATACATTCAACAAATTACTGATAATATATTCAATGCACTTAGAAATATTGATTACTAAAAAATAAGCAGACCTTGTGGTCTGCCGGGAAAATTTTTAATCGGAAAATTAAGTAAAATTTATGAATATAATTTGAAGTTTCTTTCAACGTTTTTGTCAAGTGCTGATTTTATGGAATCGTATTCTGTCTGCAATGCGGTGTGCTCAGTATCAATATTTTTTAATTCCATATCATACACTTTATCTTTGTTTTCTATTTTATTCATTGCTTTGTTGTATTCAGCTTCTGCAATAGTCACAGCAACATCATTTGTTTGTTCTGTGATATCACTGCAACTTGTAAATGTAATAGAACTCCATTTATTATTTTTATCAACCTGTTCCATTTTGATAAGACCGCTTTCAAGAGCATATCTCATCCATTCTGCGCTTGAAGCAAGACCGTTTTCAATTACTTTATAACCGCCATCTTGCATACGGTTGAATAAATTTGTATACCATTCTGCTTCAGCATCAGCATTGGCATCGCCATCGCCTTCCTTGACATATGCGTATTTCGGTTCGCCATATATTGCAAAGACTTCATCTATTGCTTTAACGTCAGCAACAGATTGATAGTTTTGTGATGTTCCACCTTTATCTAAACACCATTTATAATCGTCAAGATTTGCATAATCATCAAATTGTCCTCGATTACCTTGACCAAATATAAATTCGTATAAATCTCCTGCTGCATTTACATAATCATTGTAATACTGTTGATAATTACCACTGTTTTGTGCGGCAGAATTAAATTCTTCAGGATTAAAAGCATTTATCATTGCATCATTAAAGTAATCTACCAATGACGCTAAGTTTTCAAAATATACAAACTGGTTATAATTATTCTTTAAAGTTTCAGTTACAGAAGCAGTATCACTACCCCAGGTGAAAGTATACTGGAAGTTATCTCCATAATCATAGCCTTCTTCATAAAACCCTATAGTTCCTGAAGTCTGATTTGCTGTAGGTTGAGTTATCCATTTCCAGTTTGGATCACCATCTTCTGATTGCGGAGCTTCAACAAGAGCACCGGTATCGTCATATGACAACACTTTTGTTGTGTAGGTATTAGCTGTTGTATTTTTTGTAATCTCAATAACATAGTCATCATCTAATTCAATTGTTGCAACATTACCGTTATAAGATACTGGTACTGTAGAACGTTTTGTTGTATCGTTATTCGTGTATTTGCACTCATCAATTAATTTCTGCATATATGCAGGGAAACTCATATAAGTTGAAACGCCATTTGCATCGATATATTCATAGTTTGCATCAAGATTGAATTTACCTTGATCTTCCATTTTGTTAATTAATGCTTCAAATGCATAAAGGTTTTTGATTGAATTGCCATCAGCAGAACCTTGTGTATAAGTCAGCAAATCTTTATAAGAGATTGAATGACCGTTATATTCTCCAGTTATCCCATCTGCATATTCTCTCATTACATCTTCAATTATCATGTAATAATTTTCTCTGGCATCGACATATTTATCTTCCAGTTTCAGGTAATCGTTGTAAGATGTACTCATCAATGAATTTTCATAACCTGCATGAATACCGCCATCATCCTGATCGCCTTCGTAGATTTTTTGTATTTCTTCTGCGTTATATCTTGAATAGTTAGTAGTGGTTGTACCGTCAATATTGTTAACGGTATCAAGTTTTACCGGTCCTGTACCATAAAGATTTGTTAATTCATCAAAATAAGTTGTTTTGTATTCAAGACCATATGCTTTCAGGAAGGTTGCCAAATCTCCGTCAGCATCTTCAAATCTTTTGCCATCTGTTTCTGAAACCAAAATCTGACCTGCTGCATTAGAAACACCATACTGGTTGTTGTATTCATTGAATGCAGTCATTGAATTAAATGTTAATTGTTGATAGGTAGCCTTATTATCAGCATCATAGTTAGTGAACATATATTGAGCTTCATTCAAAGCGTTAATATAGTTTTCACTAACCTGAGAACTTTCTGTTGCAAGGCGCATTTTCTGGTTGTTGATAAGCTGGGAGCGCAGCTCATTATCCGACATACGTGTCGTGATAGATAAAAGTCTAGCTTGTGATGCTGCCATACCCATAGTAAATATCGCCTTTCAAATTACTTAGTTTTCCTTACTATTGGTATCGGCTTTCCTGAGCCTAATCTTTAATATTTACGGTATTATATTAAGAAATGTTTACAATTTTTGAAGGGCATTTTTAAGTTTTAAAATTTTCTTTTCATCAGTACCAATGCCGCATAATAGCATTGTGGATTTTTCATTTGTTCTCTCATCTTCTATGTTAAATTTATCAAAAAGTTTTTCTGAAAGCTCGTAACCTGTCATGCCGGTCTTTTTTATATTAATTTTTGTTATATCATCTCCGAAGAACTCACAATTCGCCGTATTTTTTATTGTTTCAATGTTATCCAGCAGTTTGTTAAGAATGTTTTTACCTCTTTGGGAATTAAGAAAATTAATATTTGCTTCAATAGTTGCTAACAGCGGATATGACGGGGAGGTTGTATTAATCATTTGTAAAGCTGTTTCAGGGGGTAGCGAATTACTGTGTAAAAGAGCGGTCGGGTTTAAGCCGCCGGCTGTTTTGTGTAATGATTGAATACAAAAATCAGCTATTTTAACGGCGGATTCGGGCAGCCTGTCAGAAAACGGGTAAAGCGCTCCATGCGCTTCATCAACAATCAGCTTTGCACTGTTTTTTTCGCATAAGGTTTTGATTTTTTTTATATCTGTCACCATACCTTCGTACGTCGGAGATGTTATTATGACAGCTTTTATCTTGTTGTTTTGAAAATATCTTTCCAGCATTTCAGCCGTAACAGCCTTTGGAATACCCCAATCTTCAATTTGCGGCACATCATAAAACACAGGGCATCCGCCTGCCAATTTTACGGCATTCAAGTGACAGGGATGCGCATTTTTCCACAGCAGAACTTTTTCATCTTTATTAACACACGCCAAAATTGCTGCTATAATACCGCTTGTTGAACCATTAGTCAGAAATTTAGTATATTTTGTCCCGTAAATTTGTGCAGCTTTATTTTCTGCAATTGTAAGTGCTTTTACCGGATCATGAGCATCAGTTTCTGATATATCATGTTTATAAAACTGCATAAACTTATGGAAAATAAAAAACTTCTGCCCGTGTGAAGGTGTCGTAAATAGTGTTTTTCGGTTCTGTTTTCTGAATAAATGTATAAGGCTCATTTTATTTGTTATCTATTTCAATACTTCTTTTTGTGCAATATTGTATTAAGGTCATTTTATCAATGTTGTTATGGAAATTGAATCTTCCTGACAAAGTGTAGGAGCCTTCGTTATTTTTTTCAATACGAATAGGGGAGAACAGGCATTCTACAGATTGAATTTCAGACAGCGGAAGTACAATTTTATATTCATCTTCAATGTTAACATTTTCTTTTGTCTTAAATTTCATACCGCCGGCTGATATATCAAGTGTCGTGATTTTATGGGTAGCATTTTGAGTAGATAAATCTAGTTCTTTAATAAATTTAATACGTCTGTATTGACGTCTTTGTAAGAATTTATGTTTTGCAGGACTAGCCACAAATATAGTTTTGTCGTTAATTTCTTTAGGGTAAGAAGTAAAGAAGAGCATACCATATTGAGTTTGGGTATAAAATTCGCAATAGTTATGTTTGAGCATGCCGACTGAATCGTAATCAAGTTCAACAGTAAAACCTTCAGGACTAACTTCTGTAATAGTGCCTTTGTTAGCGTTACGAAAATCGTGTGGTACAACTGTTATGCGTCTGTCTTTTTCTAAAAGTTCTCTCATTTATCACCTCAAAATTGTATTATTCTTTTATTATAGTAAATTTTGGCGTGTGTGTCAAAAAAATTAATAAATATTTAGAAAAACTATCGTCCTAAATTTTTTTAAGACTTTGATTTAAAAACACCGGTCGGGTATTATGTTGTCCGACCGGTGTCCGTGTTTTTTATATTTAAGATTAGTCTTGAGCATGTCCTGCTGTACCAAGAACGTCAACCATTTTATGTTTAACCATTTCTTTAACAGCTGTTCTGCCAGGTCCCATGTATTCACGCGGGTCGAATTTTTCAGGATGTTCGATGAAAAATTCTCTGATAGTTGATGTCATTGCAAGTCTTAAATCTGTATCGATATTAATCTTTGCAACGCCGTGTTTTGATGCGTAATTAAGCATATCTTCCGGAACACCTTGTGCATCAGGCAGGTTACCGCCGAATTTATTACATTTTTCTACAAATTCTTTCGGTACTGATGATGAACCGTGAAGAACAAGCGGATAATCGTAACCAACAGCTGCATTTACTGCTTTTTTGATTTCTGCCAATCTTTCAAAGTCTAATTTAGCTTCGCCTTTGAATTTGTAAGCACCGTGTGAAGTACCGATAGCAACTGCTAATGAATCACAGCCTGTTTCTTTAACAAATCTTGCTGCTTCTTCCGGATCAGTGTATGTAGAATCTTTAGCATGTACTTTAACATCATCTTCAACACCTGCTAATTTACCCAATTCAGCTTCTACTGAAACTCCGCGCGGATGAGCATAATCAACTACCTGTTTTGTTAATTTGATATTTTCTTCCAACGGGAATCTTGATCCGTCGATCATAACTGATGAAAATCCGCCGTCAATACATGCTTTACAAATTTCAAAATCAGCACCGTGGTCTAAGTGTAATGCAATAGGTACTGTTGTTGTTGCCAATGCAGCTTCAACCAATTTGATTAAGTAAGTTTGGTTAGCGTATTTTCTTGCACCTGCTGAAACCTGAAGAATAATAGGTGATTGAGTTTCTTCAGCAGCTTCTGCAATACCTTGTAAAATTTCCATGTTGTTTACGTTGTAAGCACCAATAGCATAACCGCCTGCAAGTGCTTTTTTGAACATTTCGCCTGTTCCAACTAATTTTCTTTCACTCATTTGAGTTCTCCTTCTTAATTTGTAAAATATTTACACACTTCCAATTTATAACAAACAAATAATTAATTCAAGGGAATAAATTTTCTCTTAATGATTACATATCAAGAGCCAGATCAAGAGTCGGCGCTTTGGCAACAATTGCACTTGAAGATATTATATCAACGCCTGTTTCGGCAATTGTTCTGACTGTATCCAGATTAACATTTCCGCTTGCTTCGACAATTGCACGACCTGCTATAAAATCACATGCCGCTTTCATATCAAAGATTGTCATATTATCAAGCATTATAATATCCGCTTTACATTCAACAGCTTCTTTTACCTGATCAAGCGTATCACATTCAACCTCTATTTTATGTGCATGAGAAAGATTTTTTCTCAGCTTTTCAACGGCGTTTGTAATCGTGCCGGCAAGTCTTATATGATTATCTTTTATCATGGCGCAATCTGAGAGGTTAAATCTGTGAAGTGCTCCGCCGCCGGTTTTTACGGCATATTTTTCGAATGCTCTAAAATTCGGGGTGGTTTTTCTTGTATCAACAATTTTGGCTTTCAATTCACCTATTGCAGCCTGATATTTTGCTGTTTCGGTTGCAATACCGCTCATGCGCTGAATATAGTTTAACGAAACGCGTTCACCCATTAGCAGATATTTTGCCGGACCGGATAAATCGGCAATTTTATCACCTTTTTTTATTTTATCGCCGTCTTTAAAATAGAATTTTATTTTTATGTCTTTTGATAAAATCTCAAAAACAGTTTTAAAGACTTCACATCCGCATAAAATACCGTCCACTCTGGTATTCAGTGAACCTTCCAAAAAATCGGTTTCGCTTGCAAGGTTTTCGGTTGTAATATCACCAAAACCGATGTCCTCCATAAGCGCTGATTTTATGTGATCTTCAATATAAAATTTAGTTAACAAAGCTCAATTCTCCTTCTTTTTTTGTCAAACAACTGTGAATACATTCATCATTTGTATTCAAAAAATCCAATCTGTAATGCGCTCCGCGGGATTCTTTACGGTTATATGCTGATATTGCAATAAGTTGAGCGACTGTCAGCATATTCTTAAATTCATATTCTGCCTTGTTAAGGCATTTGTTTGTACGCTGAAATTTGGATTTTAAGTGGTTTAATTTTTCAATAGCAGTCGTTAATGATTTGCCGCTGCGTAAAATACCGACATAATCCCACATAATATTCTGCAACTCATGTTTTAAAGGCGTAACATCAATCTCATCAAGCACATCTTCTTCATTGTTGTATTTATCAATAGCTGCTTTAATCCCTGTATCGATTTGTTTAGGTGTTTTTAATTCTTGTTTTTGTAAAATATCAGCGACTTCATAAGCACACACAACGCATTCAAGCAACGAATTGCTTGCAAGCCTATTTGCTCCGTGCAGCCCCGTAGAAGAGGTTTCGCCTATTGCATACAAACCTTTTATAGAAGTTTCGCCTGTTATGTTGGTTTTTATTCCGCCCATAAAATAATGTGCTGCCGGCGCAACAGGTATAAAATCTTTTGATATATCAATGCCGTTTCGGGCACATTTTTTAGAGATGTTTGGAAAACGTTTCGCGAGTTTTTCTTTGGCAATGCAGGTTGCATTAAGGTAAACATTGTTAAGATGTTTTTCGAGCATTTCATTATAATTTGCTCTTGTTACAATATCACGCGGGGCAAGTTCTTTTTTTTCGTGGTATTTTGCCATAAATTCAACCCCGTCAGCATCAACAAGCTTAGCGCCTTCGCCTCTGACTGCTTCGCTTATCAAAAATCTGTTTTCTTCTCCGTCAATAGCAAGAGCCGTCGGGTGAAACTGTACAAATTCCATATCCTGCAAAACCGCTCCAGCATTGTAAGCAAGAGCAATACCGTCACCGGTTGCCCCAATCGGATTTGTTGTATATTTATATAATTGTCCGATACCGCCTGTTGCAAGTATTACAACTGATGCATATATTGTTTCATATTCCCCGGTTAATTCATTGAATACAACCAATCCGCGGCATTCTTTTTCTGAATTAACGAGCAATTCTATGGCTAGTGTGTTTTCATAAATATCAATATTCGGATTTTCGCTAACCTTTTTACATAGTGCTTCTTCCACCATTCTGCCGGTTGCATCACCACCGGCATGCAGTACGCGATTTACACTGTGCGCTGCCTCAAGTGTGAATGTTAGTTCGCCATTTTCATCACGGTCAAACTCAACACCGAATTTCATAAGATCTTTGATAACCGCATCGGAATTTTCAGAGATGAATTTAACTGTATTAAACTCACTCAATCCGGCGCCGGCTTTAATTGTGTCACTGATATGAGAAGCGGTAGAATCATTCTTGTTTTCTTTAAGCACTCCTACCATTCCACCCTGAGCATAGCGTGAATTGCTTTCGCCGAGTTGCGATTTTGTAACCAGCAGTATTCCGTCAGGCAGATTAACCTGCTGTTCGATTTTTAGTGCAGCATACAATCCTGCAATACCGCTGCCAACTATTACCGTGGAATATTTTGAGTATTTCATATCTGTTCACCTTCATTTTATCAATTTATATTTTAAAACAAACCGTGAATTTTTTCCACAATTATTTCATTAATTTTTTATTAAGAAAAAGACGGCTATATGAGGAATTAAATATAACCGCCATGAAACTGCGAAAGGAGCAGTATAAATCAATTTATAAATACGATATACAATAAATATTAACAAGCTGGTAAGATTTTTGCAAGTATTTTTTCGGATTTTCTTTATAAATTTAACAAAAGTACAACTCAGAAGGCGTCATTACGTAAATTTGTATTAAATTTTAATACAAATTATATTTCGAAATATTAAGTTTGTAATATTGTCTGACAAAAATCAAGACAAACCGATTAAATGACTGACAAAAGATTTTATAAATATAATAGAAAAATATATGGAGATAACGATTATGAATACAGAACCTATAAAAGTATTATTAGTAGAAGACCAAAAGTTAATGCGTGTCGGGCTGAAATCTTTATTGGAGGGGCAGAACGAAATAAAAGTTGTGTCAGAAGCCCAAAGCGGAAAAGAGGCAATAGAAAAGTATAAAATTATTCATCCTGATGTGATTTTGATGGATATAGGTCTGCCTGATATTTCCGGTATAGAGGCGGCAAAAAGAATCATTGAGCATAACAGTAAGGCAAAGATAATTATTTTAACATCACATTTAAGCGAGTGTGAGGTAATGGATGCACTACATGCCGGCGCTTGTGCATATGTAATGAAGGACATTAATACAGAATATTTAAAAATGATAATTAAGACAGTAAAAGATGGTGCCATGTGGCTGGATCCGCAGGTTGTTCCGATATTAAGAGAAAAGAATTGCGGTGTAATTCCCCCGCGTCAGATGTCGCGTGCAATGTTTAAAGAGCAGCATGCCAATCTTACCCAGCGTGAATATGAAGTATTAAAACTTGTTGTTGACGGAAAATCAAACAACGAAATAGCACAGGAATTAACCATATCAGAACACACCGCAAAAGCGCATGTCTGCAACATTATCCAAAAACTTGTTGTAGATGACAGAACGCAGGCTGCGGTAAAAGCATTGAAAGAAGGTTTAGTCTAATTCTTTTTCAATAGCTTCAATTGCGTCATTTGTGTTAGTGCTGCCGGAGCTGGAACCGGCAGAGCATTTAATGGCGTTGCCTTCAACCGTGCAGTTATTTTCAATATAATATTTCATTGCAGCTTTAAAATCATCAGTATCTTTTATATTTTTGATAATTTCAGCAACATAGCTTTGAACATTAGCATTGCTTCTTCCGTCATCCAGAAGTTCTGTTAAAATATCAGAGTTGTCCCATTCGTTGTTACCGTATCTGATTGCATAGATAATTGCGTTTCTAAAATCCTGCCTTCTGCCGTAATCAGTGTAATTTACATCATTTGATGCGGCAAAAGTTTGTACCCCGAGTAAAAATATTCCAAGAAACACTAAAGTTTTTTTCATATAAACACCGCCTTTCTTAAACATAATATCAGAAAATAGCGAAAACAATCAAATTTCTAAAATTTTGTAACGAAAAGATAAAAGAAAAAGAAAGATAAAAAACAGGGTTGCAAAAAATATTTTTTTGTATTAGATTAGAGATACGCGGAAGTAGCTCAATTGGTAGAGTACCTGCCTTCCAAGCAGGTTGTTGCGAGTTCGAGCCTCGTCTTCCGCTCATTAAAAAGACTCACCGTAGGTGAGGCTTTTTATCTTTTCAGCCCCTTGAATTTAGTTTTTGCCCGTGATATTCTTTTTATGCACTATTGCCATAAAAAGAAAGAAGGATTATTTATGTCAGAAGTCAGAGTTAGAATAGCACCGTCACCAAGCGGTAATTTACATATTGGTACAGCAAGAACAGCTCTTTTTAACTATCTGTTCGCAAAGAAAAATAATGGAAAATTTGTTCTGAGGATAGAGGATACAGATGCTGAACGCACAAGTCAGGAATATATTGATAATATATTTGACAGCCTGAAAGCATTGGGCTTAAATTGGGATGAAGGTCCTGATGTAGGCGGGGCTTACGGTCCGTATACACAATCTGAAAGATTTGATATTTACCCGAAATATGCACAAAAACTTCTTGAAAGCGGTTACGCTTATGAATGTTTTTGTACGCCTGAAGAGTTAGAGGCAGAAAAAGAAGAAGCTACTAAAAATAAAAAACCTTATGTATATACTAAAAAATGCGAAAATTTGACAGAAGAACAAAAAGCTAAACTGCGCGCTGAAGGCAGAAAACCTGCTATAAGATTTAATATCTCTAAAGCTCAAAAGGCTTTCCACGATTCTTCTATTTTGAAATTTGATGACCTTGTTAAAGGTGAATTACATATGGATACCTCTCTTTTGGGAGATTTTGTTATTATGAAATCAAACGGAACTCCGACATACAACTTTGCTGTTGTAATTGATGACATGCTGATGAAAATATCTCACATCATCCGCGGAGAAGATCATATATCCAACACCTTCAAACAAATTCTTATCTATGAAGCACTCGGGGCTGAAGTCCCGCGTTTCGGACACCTGGGTATGATACTTGCACCTGACAGAAGTAAGTTATCTAAACGGCATGGGGCAACTGCTGTTTCTGAATTTGTTGAAAAAGGTTATCTCACAGAAGCGTTAATCAACTTTGTTGCACTTCTCGGCTGGTCACCTTCTGACGGTCAGGAAATTAAAACTGTTGATGAAATTGCTCAAGATTTCAGAATCGGCGATGTTTCATCATCAAATTCAATATTTGAATATGATAAATTAAACTGGATGAACGGTCATTACATCAAAATGCTCGATATTGAAGATTTGAAAGAAAGACTTAAACCATATTTAACAAAATATGATTTGAGCGAAATGACAGACGCTCAATATACAAGAATGGTTGAAGTTACACGAGAACCGTTGACAATACTTTCAGATATAACAGATGCTGTTCCGTATTTCTTCGGTGAAACTGTTGAAATAGACCCGAAAGCTCAAACCGATGTTCTGGATACAGAAATTTCACAGAATGTATTAAAAGAATTTGTAAAACAGGCAGAAGATTGGACTTTTGATGAGGAAACACTTCATACCAAACTGGAAGCTTTTCGTGCGCAGTTTAAGGAACTCGGGATTAAACCTAAAGTTACAATGTGGGCAATAAGAGTTGCCGTTACAGGCAGAACCTGCGGCGCAGATATGACAGCTATACTCGCTATTTTGGGCAAAGACAGAGTTATGAAACGCGTCAAAATGGCTATGAAGTAAAACATCTAATGTAACAATTTTGTAACAGAAGTCCGGAATTATTTAAGAATTTCGGACTTTTGCCGTTACCTATTACAGGAAAAGACTTCACTCTATTGGTTTCTTTAGGATATTAGGAAAATGGAATTCAGAAAAAATATACTCTTAATACTCATGCAATGTATTGATGACAGTTCTATAAAATTTCAACCGACAGACGAGGACTGGGAAACAATTCTGCATAGAATTTCTAATACAAGAATGGAAGAGCTTAACGAAATTGTAAAAGTTATCGATTCGGCGAATAATGCAATTGAAGGACTTTACAGCTGTCAAAAATTTATCGAAATATTAGATAATAAAGGCTTTGAAGGGTTGGTAAAGTAATTTCATTCCCTTAATCCAATTAATGTTCTATTAATGAAAAATCGCAAGGAAGATTTTCTTCAACTCGTCTTAACAGTTCGGACTGTTTCAGGTTTAATGCTTCACACAATGTCCAAATAGAGATTAATTTCGGTTCATTAATTCCATTTTCAAGCCTGCTTATTAAAGATTTTTGAATATCAAATTCGTCTGCAAGCAAACGTATGGATTTGTTTTGTTTTTCTCTTTCCTGTTTTAGTTGTTGTGCCAGTGTGGCGAATATTATTTCAGATTTTTTAGAATTTGCATGTTGCATATATAGAACCAAAGAAGGAGAAAGATATGAAGAATTTTAAAAACTATTTATCCTGTAATGCGTTTACGTTAGCTGAAGTGCTGATAACGCTAGCGATCATCGGTGTTGTGGCAGCTTTGACATTACCGGGGGTTATCCAGAACCACAATGAAACAGCATGGACTAGGGCGCAAGACCTCTGGGAAAAGAAATTAACTGAAACAGTTAGACGTATGAACACAGACGGGGTTATGACAGGGCACAAAACAACTGAAGATTTTATGGATACTTTCAAAAAATACATGAAAGTTATTAAAACATGCGACAACGGAGATATTAACAAATGTTATTCACCTAAAGTTGTCACAGCAGGCAACGAAAAAGAACCCATAGAAGTAGAAACTAACGGGTTGAAAACGGCTAGAGATATGGGATTAAAAGAATGGCAAACTAATACCAATACTATGTCTTTTGTAGTAGCGGACGGAACAACGGTCATTATGGCATACCAGCCCGGAATGCCCTTACGCTGATCCGATTGAGGATACAGGCTCTCAAGTATCCTGCATGGCGTACATGGTGGATGTTAACGGTAAGAAGGGACCAAATAGAGTTGGTAAGGATATTCAACTATCTTCAGGCGTTGCCTTTTCAACCTGCGATAACCCTATAGGAGACATGTGCTGGTCAACAGATTTCGTAGCTAATACTCCTATAGATACATGTAGTGATACAACTTATGATAAACATGGTTCAGCAAATTCATATTGTGCAACCAATTACTGGGCAGGAGCAATAAAAGCATGCCAAGATAAAGGCATGGAATTACCAACTAGAGCACAACTAGCACAACTAGCAAGCAATTTATATGTAACTCGCAACGGCAATGAGGTAACAATAGGAGCAACAGAAGATAAAGACAACCTCAAATTAAAGGACGAATACAAAGATAATCATCCACTTACTCTTGGCTACGGCTACTGGACCAGTGAGGAGGGCATTGCGAGTCGTGCATACCAGCGGGACTTTGACACTTCCGGAACGAACGGTGATGACCGTTACTGGTACGTCAAGAACGACAGCGAATCCCGCGCTATATGTGTTTCTAACTAAGTTTTGTAGGGTGGGCAAAGCGATAGCGTGCCCACCGATTTAACTTTTTCGAAACATCTTTTTATGCTAAATTATTGTTATGGAAGAATTTAAGCATTATACTGTGATGAAGAATGAAGCTGTTGATGCGCTGGAATGCAGCAACGGTAAAATTTATGTTGATTGCACGCTTGGTGGCGGCGGGCATAGCGGACTTATATTAAGCAGGATCCAGCCGGATGGAAGGCTTATCGCGTTTGACGTAGATCAAGACGCAATAAACGCTGCCACAGAAAGATTAAAAGATTACAACAACTTAACAATTGTGAAAGATTCTTATACTAATATTAAGAAAGTTTTACATAATTTAGGAATAGAAAAAATAACCGGCGGAGTGCTGTTTGATTTAGGGGCTTCGTACCATCAGTTTAACAAAACTGAACGCGGTTTTTCCTTTTCTAAAGACGCTCTGCTCGATATGCGGTTTAATCAGGATGCTGATTTTTCTGCTTATGATGTTGTAAATAATTACTCAGAAACTGATTTAGTAAGGATTTTCTCAGAATACGGAGAAGAAAGATTTTCAAAAAGAATTGCAAAAGCGATTGTCGAAAAAAGAAAGCTTAAAAAGCTTGAAACAACTTGCGAATTGGCGGATTTGATAGTAAACTGCACTCCGCATATAAAATCTTCAATCCACCCTGCAACACGCGTATTTCAGGCAATAAGAATAGAAGTTAACCAAGAGTTAACAAATGTAAAAAAAACATTGGATAATGTATTGGATTTATTAGACTTTGGTGCTATAATAAGTGTGATAAGTTTTCATTCGCTTGAGGATAGGCTTGTGAAGCACTTATTCAAATATCACTCGCAAAAGTGTCACTGCGGCAAAAACGAAATGATTTGCCACTGTCCGCCGCCGATATTGGAATTAGTTAATAAAAAACCGATAGTCGCGAGTGATGAGGAGATAAAAGAAAATCCGCCTTCAAGAAGCGCTAAACTGAGAGTAGCAAGGTGTATAAGACGGTAAAAATTAAATAGTAACTTTTGAATAACAAAATTGGGGTGTAGGGATTTTGAACACAGCAAGAGTAAGAACAGCAGAAGCATATGCTTACAGGTATCAGCAATTATACAACAGCAACCCTGTCAGGCAGAAAGCGGCAATTATTGAAGGGTATTTTCAACAAGAAGATTTGGTTAAAGCTATGGCAATAAGAAAAGTTAATGCAACATTATGCGGATTGTTAGGTTTGCTTGTTATAGCGGCATTCGTAAGCTATTATTTTGCAATGAGCAGCGAGTTGACTCTCAACACTCTGTCAAGACAAATAACGACCTTGAATGATGAAAACGCTGAGTTGCAAAATAATTTGGACAGACTAAAATCATTTAATAATGTTGATACTAAAATGATTCAGCAAAATCTTTTGCAAAAAGCAGATAAAGTAATGGAAGTTCCGGCGGTTAAATCTGTTGTTAGTGTAGAAAAACAACCGGCAAAATCCGCTGCTTTTAACTGGCTCATAGGTTATTAATATTTTTGATAATAAAAAAGCCTCAACATTTGTTGAAGCTGATAATCTTTTTCTTTAATTCTCGTGTAGTAGGTAGTAGAAGGTAGTAAGTTTTAAGTCTCTTTATATCGTCCTCGTATATATATAAAGTATTTTATGTATATAAAAATGCTATATTCACTTAGATTTGTTACAAAAGTTAATAATTCAGTTCAAATATTTGGATTATAATGTTCCATGCACAAGAGGTAAAGAATGAAAACAGCAATTTATCCGGGGAGTTTTGACCCTATTACAAAAGGACATTTAGATGTTTTGCACACTGGCTGTGAGATTTTTGACAAAGTAATTATTGCAGTTGCAAAAAATTCTGAGAAAAAAGGATTTTTGACCATTGATGAACGTGTTGAACTTATCAGAGAAACAATAAAAGATTTGCCTAACGCAGAAGTAGACTGCTTTGAAGGCTTAACTATTGAATACGCTAAAAAACGCGGAGCGCAAATACTGTTAAGAGGATTGCGCGCCGTATCTGATTTTGAATACGAAATGCAGTTGTCACAGGCAAACAGTGCTCTTGCAAGTGAAATTAAGACAGTATTTTTGATTACAAAACCTAAATACAATTTTATATCATCCAGCACAATAAAAGAAATTTTTCTTAATGGCGGTGATGTTTCAAAATTTGTACCGGAAGCTGTTAATCAATATTTAATTAAATGCAATAAATTGTAATATAAACCTGTTTTCATGCTTTTATGATTTGACAATTTTTTTTTGCTTTTGTAAAATGTAATTATATGAAAGGGATATGAAACAACAATGCAACAGAACGGTGTATATGATTTATTAAAAATGTTAGAAATATCTTTGGAGGAAGGTTTTCCGATAATTCCTAGAAAGTTTACAGTTGTCAAAACCAAAGAAATAGAAGCATTAATAGATAGGATTTATGCGACTTTACCTGTTGAGGTACAAGAAGCAAGAGCGTTTTTAAGACGCAGAGAAGAATTACAGATAGAAGCCCAGCAAAAAGCTGAAAAAATCATAAGCGATGCTCAAATGGAAGCAGACAGAAAATTGAGCGAAGCAGATTTTATCAAGGCGCTTGAGCGTGAAGGCATAAGAATAAGAACACAGGTTCAGCAGGAATGCGAAGAAATTAAGCGCAAAGCATCAGAGGAAGCTGAAAATATCAGATTACAGGCTACGGAAGATGCTATGAAAACCCGCGAAGGAGCAGAACTTTATGCTGAACAGGTTCTGACAAATTTAGAACAGGATTTGACCCAGCTGCAACAGGTAGTTAAAAACGGTCAGATTTATATGGAAAAATTACGTTCTGAATCTATGAATGCCGGTTTTGATACTGGATATTCAGACCGAGGAAGATCTCGCGCTGGAGATTTTGTTATCAAATAAGTTTGTACTAAAAACAAATAGAGGTTCCAAAAAAGTCCGGCAAAAACTCCGGGCTTTTTTTATGTAACATATGTATAGAAAATTTACAAAACATTTGCATTTTATTTTGTTTGGGATATGATGATATCATAAGCCGAAAAGTTAGAATGTGTTTCATCTCACATTCTCTTTTAAAAAGCTTTTCAAAACGGCGTTACAAGACAATTTAACATAAAGGAAATAACTGATGGGAATCAAAGGTAAAAATGACAGAATGGTAGTTTTAGCATGTGAAGACTGCAAAGAAAGAAACTACACAACAGTAAAAAACAAAAAAAATATTAAAGAAAGACTTGAGTTGAGCAAATATTGCCCGACTTGCAGAAAACACACTAACCACAAAGAAACTAAGTAGTGCGACTTAAGGGCTGACTTGGCGGTGTAAACTTGTGAAAGACAAGCAGCAAAGTTCAGACCTATAAATAACCATTCAAGATACGGGGATAATTCCCCGACAGGCGTCCTTAGTTCAGTCGGTAGAACGTCGGTCTCCAAAACCGGATGTCGAGGGTTCGAGTCCTTCAGGGCGCGATTTAACAAAACAAAGGAAATATATTATGAATGAAACAATAAATGCAATACAAACATACCTTAAAGGTGTAAGAGCCGAATGGGGAAAAATTATCTGGCCGGAAAAACGTCAGGTTATCGCTGAAACAATTTTTGTTATAGCAATTGTTTTTGTGTTTACTGTTTCGGTTTATTTAATGGATTTAATATTTAAAGGCTTATTTGGTTTAATCAAGTAATACCTCCGTATTCGCGGAATTGAAAATATATAGGTGGCTTATGGCAAAAAAAGAAAAATCAATGGAAGAACAACTGAATGAAGAAAAAGCTTTAGAAGAAGCTCAAGCTCAGGCAGCGGAAGAAGAAAAGAAAGCTAAAAAAGCTCAAAAACGCTGGTATATTGTTCACACATATTCAGGTTACGAAAACAAAGTAAAAGTAAACCTTGAAAAACGTGTTGAATACATGAATATGGGCGATAAGATATTCAGAATAGAAGTTCCGCAAAAGACCGTTACCCAGATGAAAGGCGGCAAAAAGCAGGAAAGAGAAGAAAAAATCTTCCCTGGCTATGTTCTTGTAGAAATGATAATGGATGAGGACAGCTGGTATGTTGTAAGACACACCTCAGGTGTTACAAAATTCGTAGGCTCAGCTAAACGTCCAATTCCGGCTCGTGACAGCGAAATTAAAAAGATTATCAACCGCTCATCATCACAAACTCAAAAAATTGAACTCGATGTTAAACCGGGTGATAAAGTCAGAATTATATCCGGACCGTTTGCTGACTTCATCGCTGACATTATTGAAGTTTATCCGGATAAATCTAAACTTCGCGCAAATGTTTCAATCTTCGGTCGCGAAACTCCGGTTGAACTTGAATACAAGCAGATAAACAAATTGTAATTTAAAAAAACTCTGCGCAAGCAGAAAAATAATAGTGCGCAAGCACAAAGTATGTTAACTAAGTAATGTGGAAGGGACGCCCCCGTTATAACCACAAAAGGAGAAAAAAATGGCAAAAAAAGTAGTAGGAAAAATCAAGCTTCAAATTGAAGCAGGAAAAGCAAATCCATCACCTCCGGTTGGTCCGGCACTGGGTCAACACGGTGTTAACATCATGGATTTCTGTAAACAATTCAACGCAAAAACAGAATCTCAAGCAGGATATATTATCCCGGTTGTTATTGATGTTTACGAAGACAGAAGTTTTTCATTCATCGTAAAATCACCTCCGGCACCTGTATTGATTAAAAAAGCACTGAACTTACCTAAAGGTTCAGCAGTTCCTAACAAAGACAAAGTCGGCGAAATTACTCAGGCTCAGCTTGAGGAAATTGCTAAAATTAAAATGAACGACTTAAATGCAACTACATTGGAAGCTGCTGTGAACATGATTAAAGGTTCTTGCAGAGCAATGGGTGTTACAGTAAAGGCAGAATAATTAAGTATGGAAGGATAATTTATCAAAAGATAAATTCCGTTACTACCATGAAAGGATAAAAAAATGGCTAAATTAACTAAAAAACAACAAAAAATGCAGCAAATGCTGGAAGGTTTTACCCAGCCGGCTACAGCTGTTGATACAATTAAAAAATTAAAAGAAATTTCAAAAGAAGTTTCTAAATTCAATGAAACAGTTGAATGCCACATGAGATTAGGTATTGATGTAAGACAGGCAGATCAACAAATCCGTTCTACAGTCGTATTACCGGCAGGTCTTGGTAAAACAGTAAGAGTTTGTGTAATCGCAAAAGGACCTAAGGCAACCGAAGCAAAAGAAGCGGGTGCAGATTTTGCTGGTGCTGAAGAAATTATTGAAAAGATTTCTGACGGCTGGTTTGAATTTGATACCTTAATCGCAACTCCTGATTGTATGGGGATGCTTGGTAAATTAGGTCGTGTGTTAGGACCTAAAGGCTTGATGCCAAACCCTAAAACAGGTACTGTTACAATGGATATTGCAAAAGCTGTTAAAGATGCAAAAGCAGGTAAAGTTGAATTCCGTGCAGACAAACAAGGCATGATTCACTGTCCTATAGGTAAGGTTGAATTTTCAGAAGAAGATCTTATCAAAAACTATGCAACTTTAGCTGATGCAGTTTTGAGAGCAAAACCAGCTTCTGCAAAAGGTACTTTTGTTAAATCAGTTTACCTAGCAACAACAATGGGACCTGGTTTAAAATTAGACCCTAAAACTTTTGCAGCAGAAGTTAAAGAACTTGTTTCATAAGCAGATATAAATTTGAGGCGTGAGGTTAAGCCCGCGCCTCTTTTTTAATAAATTTTTGGAGAAAATGGAGTTTCACTTTGGTTAAAAGAGGTTATTTTATAACATTTGAGGGCGCTGACGGCTGTGGAAAGACAACCCAGCTAGAGTTGCTGGCTCAATACTTAAAAGAAAAAAATAAAGAGGTGATTATTACACGCGAACCCGGCGCCAAAGGGTTAGGGGAGAAAATCCGGGAGATTTTGTTGAACTATGAGGGGGAAGTTTCTGATAGATGCGAGTCGTTTTTATTTTTAGCAGATAGAGCGCAGCATATTGACATGATAGTAAATCCGGCAGTTAAAGCCGGTAAAATCGTGCTTTGCGACAGACATATAGATAGTTCTGTAGCATACCAAGGGTACGGTAGAGGGCTTGATGTTGAACAGATTGATAGATTAAACATGCTTGCAACAAACGGTAAACGACCTGATTTAACACTTGTTTTTGATATTGATGTAGAAACATCAATGAAACGCGTAGGTAAGGAAAAAGATCGTATGGAAAGTGCTGGCGTGGAGTTTTTCAATCGGGTAAGAGAAGGATATTTGGAACTTGCCAAACAAGAACCGGAACGTATTTGTGTACTTGATGCCACAAAATCCATTGACGAAATTCATAAAGAAGTTGTGAAAATAGTTGAAGAGCATTGTAATAAATAGTTAATTATGAATAGTTATCGACAAGCCGTCATCCCGCAACGAGAATGTGTGCACTCTACGTTAATTGTCACCTTGCGGGATCTCAAAAATTACCTTAAAA
>CALUQJ010000001.1 GCA_944322865.1 Candidatus Gastranaerophilales bacterium | reverse complement strand
AAGATTTTCCGGTGCGTCAGAACGACACACCCTACTGATTATTCTATACTTCCTCGGTAATTGGTTTTTCATATTCCCATTATACACTACCTTCCTAAATTTTTCAAGTCTTTGACTGCAAAATTTACATATATGGAGAGAGTTTTATTTTACGCCTCTTGTAAATGTTTTATTTTTGTTTTACTATTGTGTTGCAAATTTTACTTGAAAAAAGGAGAGATATTATGTCAAGAAAACCTATTATTGCAGGAAACTGGAAAATGAACCTGCTTAGAGCTGATGCTGAAGCATTATTTGAAGGCATCAAATCATTCGTTAAAGATTACAGTGCACAAGATTTGCCGACTGTAATTATTGCGCCTACTTTCACATCATTATCTGCTGTTCACGCTGAAAAATGTGACTGTGGCTGCGGAGGCAACAGAATTAACATTGCGGCTCAAAACTGCCACTGGGAATCTTCAGGAGCTTACACAGGTGAAGTTTCTGTTGAAATGGTTAAAGATGCAGGCTGTTCTTATGTAATCATCGGACACTCTGAAAGAAGACAGTACTTCTCTGAAACAGATGAAATGATTAACAAAAAAGCAAAAGCAATTTTAGCTGGTGGTTTGATCCCTATCATCTGCTGCGGCGAAACTCTTGAGCAAAGAGAATCTGGTGTAACGGATCAACACATTGCATCTCAAATCCGTGCGGCTTTATCAGGCATTTCTTCTGAAGATGTAGCTAAATCAGTTATCGCATATGAGCCGATCTGGGCTATCGGTACCGGTAAAACTTGTGACAGCGATGAAGCAAATCGTGTTATTGCAATGATTAGAAATGTTGTTAAAGATGTTGCGGGCGCAGACGCTGCTGATGCTATCAGAATTCTTTACGGCGGTTCTGTTAAACCTTCTACTATCGCTGAACAAATGTCTAAATCTGACATTGACGGCGCTTTGGTCGGCGGTGCGTCACTTAAAGCTGACAGCTTTAATGAAATTATTGCAAACACCATGAAAGTTGCAGTATAAGATTATTCTATGAACAGTGGGCGGTTAACTGATAACTGTTCACTGTTTTTTTAAAGTTTATCTTCCAAATAAAAATATAAAGGAAAAATTTATGTCACAACAATACAATGCGCAAAATATCAAAAAAAGAATTTCAACATTAGTATTCTTGAAAGGCTCAACTGCTCCGTTAGTTCTGTATGTGGAAAATCCGCAGGAGCTTTATGCAGAGCTTACGCAATTGATGAAGAGTACATCTGCTGTTCTTGTTGAAAAAGAAACTCAAGGACCTTTGAAAAAGGTTTGTTTTATCTCAAATCAGATCGCAGCTGTCGCTCTACAAGAAGAACAGTATGTTTAAAAGACGTTAAGACGTTAGGACTTTAGGACGTTAAGAAGTTAATAAAACAGTTTTAGTTAAATTTTGTAAAATATATATTCATTGAAATGCACTTAACGTCTTAGCGTCTTAACGACTCAACGTCTTTAGCTCATGAGGTTTGTTAATGTCTAAATTTATAAGCGTAGACACAATTGAAAATTCAACAAATAAGACTATTTCCGTTGATTTTAATGAAAAAATCGATGGATTAGATTGTGTTACCCCTGTGAGTGCTCAGCTAACATTTCAATCACTCGGTGAATTTATTGAAGTAAAAGGAAATGTTAAGACAATTGTTAAGCTCCAATGTGACAGATGTTTGGAAAATTTCGATTATAAACTTGATTTTGATATTGATGAAATGTTCGCAAAACAAGCTCTGTTAGAGGATTACGGTCCGGAGTACGAACTTAAAGACGGACAGTTTGTGACAGATTTGAACGGCTGTGACGAAATAGATATTTATGACTTATTGTATCAATCTGTAATATTAAATTTACCAAATCAGAAAGTTTGTGGTATAAATTGTATGGGGAAGGATTTCCCGACAGAGGACAGCATGTCCGATCCGCGTCTGGATGTTTTTAAAAATATTCAGATACAACCGAAAAATAAATAGTAGTAATAAATAAAAAGGAAAAAAGAAAATGGCAGTACCTAAGAAAAGAACAGGACATTCCGCACAAGGACACAGAAGATCTAATTGGAAAGCAACTAAACCTGAAACTACAGTTTGCTCAAATTGTGGCGCAACCGTATTAACTCATACAGTTTGTACAGCTTGCGGCTACTACAAAGGTAAACCGGTAAGTCTTAAAGACAGAGTTGAAGAAGATGTTGTAGAAGAAAAAACTTCTAAAAAGTCAACTAAAAAAGCAGAAGTTCAGCCGGAAGAAAAAATCGAAGAAGTTGAAGAAACCGTTGTTGAAGCTCCTGTAGTTGAAGAAATTGAAGCGGAAGAAGTTGAAACAGAAGAAACTTCTGAAAAAGAATAAAATAAATAACCCGTCACTCTGAATAAATTCAGAAGTGAAAAATCAGGTGACGGGTGTTTATAAACCAAAATAATAAGACTTTGAGAGGGAAATATGACAAGAATAGCAGTTGATGCAATGGGCGGAGATCATGCTCCACACGAAATAGTGGCAGGTGCGGTATGGGCAGCACAAGAATATGGAGTTGCTATCGAGTTGGTCGGTAAGCAGGACAGAATTGAACAAGAATTAGACAAAATATCTAATGAAGGTTTTTATTCAGATTGCGGTAAGGCTGGCAAGCAATATAAATTGAAAATTGATACCAGCAAACTTGATATAAAAATTACCCATGCCTCAGAAATTATAGAAATGGGCGAAGCTCCAGGGCAGGCTATTCGTAAAAAGAAAAAATCATCAATAGTCTTGGCGGTAGATGCTGTTGCAACAGGAAGTTCCGATGCGGTTGTTGCGGCAGGTTCAACCGGAGCGGCTATGGCTGCAAGTTTGTTCGGACTCGGGCGTATTCCGGGGATTGACAGACCTGCAATTGCCGTTACTCTCCCGACAATCAAAAAACCTATTGTTGTAATTGACGGCGGCGCAAACAGCAACTGTACCCCTGAAATGCTTTATCAATTTGCTATTATGGGTGCTACTTTTTCTAAAAACGTTCTTGGTATAGAGCATCCGCGTATCGGGGTTCTGAATATCGGTGAAGAAGCCGGTAAAGGTAACGAACTTGCGCAATCTACTTACAAACTTCTTGAAGAACACAACGGCAAGTTGAATTTTGTCGGAAATATTGAAGGTAAAGAAATATTCCTGAGTCTTTGCGATGTCGTTGTTTGTGATGGTTTTGTCGGCAATGTTGCTTTGAAAGTTACTGAAGGTACTTCTTCAATGCTTTTCAGAATGTTGAAACAAGAATTTAAAGCGGATTTGATGGGCAAAATAATTGGGCTTCTTGCAAAACCGTTTATGAAAAGAATTTATACAAAAATTAATTATGAAGAATTTGGCGGAGCGTTATTGCTCGGTGTTAAAGGTATAACAGTTATATCTCACGGAAGAAGCAAGGCTTATGCAATAAAAAATGCTGTAAGAGTTGCTAAAAATGCCGTCGAAACCGGCGTTAACGAAAAAATCGCTAAATTTTATGAGGAATAGTTTAGATGACAAATAATATTATACCGTTAAGAATTGCGGGCGTTGGATACAGTTTACCCGAAACAGTTATTACAAATGATGATTTGACAAAATTGTATGATACATCAGATGAGTGGATTTATACCCGTACAGGTATAAAAGAAAGACGCGTTGTGTCTGGCGAACAAAATGCTATAGATCTCGGTTTTGAAGCTGCTCAACGAGCATTGGAAAAATCTAAAATGCAGCCCGATGATATTGACTTAATCATTGCGGCATCATCTGCTCCGCCTGATTTATATCCTGCTATAGCATGCCATATTCATCAGAGATTGGGTATAAAAGAACAGATCCCTGCATTTGATATAACAGCCGCATGTTCCGGTTTAATTTATGGTTTAAGCATTGCAAAAGCATATATCGGTACCGGCATGTACAAAAATATTCTGATAGTTGCAACAGATAACAACTCAAGACTTGTTGACTGGACAGACAGAGGTACATCTATTCTATTTGGCGATGGCGCAGGCGCTATGGTTGTTACACAGGCTGAAGACGGCATTGATGATGTTATTGCGATTGATATTAAGGCAGACGGAAATTATGGGCATTTAATAGAACTTGCATTTGACGGTAAAAACTGTCCGCTGGTTGAGCAGTATCAGGAAAAGCCAAAAGGTATCAGAATGAATGGTCGCGGCGTTTATACGTTTGTTGCTAAAATATTGCCGCATTATGTAGAGAATTTAATTTCAAACGCAGGTTTAAAACCGGAAGATATTGATTATTTGATCCCTCATCAAGCAAATATCAGAATTATACAGGCAGTGCAGGAAAGACTTGGCTATCCTGATGAGAAAGTAGTTACAAATATCAAATACTATGGTAACACATCTGCCGCATCTATTCCGATAGCATTGGCGGAAAGCGTTGAAAAAGGTAATGTTAAACTTGGTACAACAGCAGTGCTTTGTGGTTTCGGGGCAGGCATGACCTGGGGCGGGGCTATAGTTAGATTACGCGAAGGTATTTGCTAGAAAATTTATGAACAAGTGGTTGGAATTTGAAAATTGTTTAAAAAATACGGATGAAGTATTTTTTTGGTGGCGTGATGACGATGTAAAAGCCAGAAAACCAAAATTAATCAATCTTACTTGCTTACGTTATCAGAGTCGGCTGATAAAAATGTTAAAACTTTTAGAAAAATATAATATTTCTGGTATTTTTGCCGTTATACCTGATAACTTTTTTAAGTGGGGGCACCCCCTAATTAAAATACTTAAAAAGCATAATGTTTATATATCTTTACATGGTATTTACCATATTAATAATAGTAATGACAATGGCGTTAGTAATGAATTCCCAGATGGTTGTAATGTTGTGGAATTAACCAGGATAATTTCGGATTATCAACACCAATTTAGTGAAATATTTGGTAATAGACTATTACCAGTATTTACTCCGCCTTATAATAATATATCAGCTAAATTGGAAGAAAGTTTGCTTGCTGTAGGCTTTAGATGTATTTCGAAACGCAATACAATTAATACGGCACATAATAATTATAATGTGGATATTGATATAACAGATTGGCAAACTGCACGTATGCGTAGTGAAGATGCTATTTTAGATGAACTTATACAACTGATAAACAGCGGAGTTCATTATATTGGAATAAACGGACATCATAATTGTGTTCGAAAAAAAGGATTTCAATTTTTAGATAAATTTTTCAAATTGACAACACAGCAAAAAAATATTAAATGGGTCATGCCGTTTGAAAACACAGGAATTTTTGAATATCATAAAAAATGATTTATACCGGATTAAATAATTTACTTTTATCTTGTTTAATGTATAATGAATAAGGAAAAAGAGGGTATGTTTATGACAAAGAAGATAGCGTTTTTATTCCCGGGACAGGGCTCACAGACCGTTGGAATGGGAAAAGATTTATATGACAATTACACGGCGGCAAAAAATGTATTTGATACTGCTGACAAAACTTTAGGTAAAAGTATTACAACATTGTGCTTTGAAGGACCGGATGAGGATTTGAAACAAACTGTTAATACTCAGCCTTCAATCGTTACAATGTCTATAGCCGCACTGGAAAGTTTAAAATCACAACTTGATATTAGTGTTGATTATGTTGCCGGCCATTCACTCGGTGAATACTGCGCTATGTATGCTGCTGGAGTTATGTCACTTGAAACAACGCTTAAAGCAATACAAAAACGCGCTGATTTAATGGGCGCGACAAAAGGCGGCGCTATGGCAGCTGTTTTAAACGCGTCAGAAGAAGCTTTAAACGAAAGTTTGAAAGAAGCATCAGAAGTCGGTTATGTGGATGTCGCAAACTATAATTCACCTGCTCAGGTTGTTATTACTGGTGATGAAAAAGCTGTTGCAAAAGCAGGGGAATTGCTGCTTGCAAAAGGCGCAAGAAGAGTTGTCCCGCTTGCGGTTTCAGGGGCTTTCCACTCTAAATTCATGGAAAATGCAGGGCATGAATTTGAAAAATTCACTGCTGATTTGGATTTGAGTAATGCTGAAATCCCTGTTATTACCAATGTTGATGCAGAACCAACAACTTCTGCCGATGACTTTAGAGTAAAAATGCCGAAACAGATTTATTCTTCTGTTCACTGGACTCAAACTATACAAAAAATGGCAGCAGACGGCGTTGATATTTTTGTTGAAATCGGTCCCGGAAAAGTCCTTGCAGGTCTGAATAAAAAAATTGTGCCTGAAGCTAAGGTTTATAATGTATTTGATAAAGCTTCACTGGAGGCAACTCTGGATGCTTTAAAATCAGATTTAATAATGGCTTAATTTATATGACGAATAGGATGACGTTGCCGGCAATTTTGCCGGCTTTTTTTTACGATTTTTTTACATATTTCTATAAAATTTTTTCTATAATATAATTGTTTTGAGAAAAAAGGTGGGAAATGAAAAAATTTTTTTTAGTCGTTGCAATACTAATAGTTGTTATTTTAACCGCTACAATGCAGTTTAAACCTACAAATACCAATACAAGAACAGAAGTAACATTCTGGACACTCCAAATGGGAGATTTTTCCGGCTATATTAATGGTCTGATAACTGAATTTGAAGCTCAAAATCCGGAGATTAAGATAAAGTGGATTGATGTCCCGTTTTCTGAAGGCGAAAAACGTACTCTGGCAAGTGTGTTGAGCGATAACCCGCCTGATTTGATTAATCTTAACCCTGATTTTTCCGCACTTTTAGCTCAAAAAGGCGCATTATATGAAATTGATACAGCTCTTACAAAAGATTTTAATCAGGAAATAATCAATGCGTTAAAATACAATAACAAACTGTACCTCATTCCCTGGTATGCAACCTCTGCCGTGACAATTTATAATAAAAAATTACTTAAAAATGCTGGCGTCACTCTGCCGCAAACATACGAGCAGCTTGCTGAAATTTCACCGCAAATTAGAAAAACAGGGGTATATTCAATTCTTCCTAATATAACAGAAAATGATACAATGTTGCGAATACTAAACAAATACGGCGTAAATTCTCCGAACAATATTAATTCTTTGCAGGCGGTAGAAGTTTTTGACTTTTTCAAACACCTTTATGAAAAAGATTTAATCCCGAAAGAAACAATAACCCAGACTCACCGCGAGGCTCTGGAAAAATACATGGCAGAACAAACTGTATTCTTTCAGTCAGGCGCAAATTTTTTGAATATGATAAAAGAAAATGCACCTTCAACGTATAAAAATACAGATGTTGCCCCTCAAATTACCGGTAAATTCGGACAGTATGATTTTTCTTTGATGAATTTTGTAATACCTCTGAAAGCTTTGCATAAAAAAGAAGCACTAAAATTCGCACTTTTTATTACAAATCAAAAAAATCAACTTGAACTTGCAAAATTAACCAATGTTCTTGCGACAAATGAAAAAGCACTGCAAGATGAATTTTACAAAACATATTCATCTGAGAATTTACAGGCAAAAGCCCGTGTAATCAGCGCAAAACAGTTAATGCATATAAATCCTGCTTTCAAAAGCGGTAAAAATCAAAAAGATGTGAACACGCTTATCAACACGGCTGTTCAAGAAGCCCTGTTGAATACCTCCGCAACACAATCAATACTTGACAGTGTCGCTAAAAATTGGAAAGAATTGATTAGCAGCAACAGTTAAATCCGCCGCCAAACATACCGAACGGTCGGTTTACGTCAAAGAATGTACCGCCGCCCATAAAGCCGCCATAATACATTCCGCCGCCATAGCATCCTCCGCCATACATCGGCATTACCGCAGGTGGTGGGGCAAAATACCCGCTGAATAGTGACGGACCATAACAGCCGCCTCCCATATACGGATTTGTCAGAAGCGAAGCCCCCATTAATCCGACCATACCTTGTGCGTTTGAGGTTGCATCACCGTATCCAGCAAGTCCGTTTACTGCGTATCCGAGATAACTTCCGGTATCACGCCTGATACCCTCGGCTACCGCGTTTCTGGCTACGCCGTTAAGTACATTTAAACCAAAGTTGACTTCAGCAGCACCGCTTTTATCACCGTTCTGCTTGTCCTGAATGTAACTCACGCCGCTGCCTAGCACAGCATTGATATTGCTCAATACGTAATTTAGTTTACCTAGACTCATAATATCATCTCATATTATATACTTGATATATATATAAACATGTTTTTTATAAAAAAATTGCCATGAGTTTGAATGTTTGTTAAGTAATGTTACAAGAGTAATAAAAAAACTAAAGTTAGACTCATCATATGCCGTAGTTATATTTGTAAGGAATAAAGGGATAATCAATAATGGCAATCAGTGTTTACAACAATTCACAATTATTGGCAGCAAACGGCATCGACAGAAGTGTCCTGAAAGAAGTTTCTCAGGAGATACTCAAAAGAGCTGCCGAAAAAAATCAGCAATACAACGTACACACTGTAACCCGTAATACTCAAGTCAGAGAAATGGGTATTGATTTATACAACGGTTCTGTAGATAACAATACTGCCCGTCAAATCGCCATGAATAATTCCGGCTTACAAATCCAATTAAATCAAAATGTTCTCAACTCAATAAAATACCTCAACACTCAGGCAGCACAAAATGTTCAGAAAAATGTTGAAGGTAAAATGACAATCAGCGTAAATGAAGCTCCTGCTGATATTAAAGCAACAAAACAACCACAAAAATTTAACAGTATAATCAGTTTTTCAGCAAGCAAAGATAAAAACGGTTCAAGCCCTTCTTATCACGGTGAATTATTACACTTGAAAAAATCTGAAAAACAACAGGATGAGAAAGTTGAAAATATCTTCAACAGAATATTCTAAAGATATTCATTTTCCTCATTCTCTATATCAAATTCCTGATTTGATGCATTATCTTCGTGTTTTTTCTTTTTATTATCATTCTGCTCTTTATTCTTATCCTCAAGAATTGAGCGTTTTTTGGCATTAATAACATTAGCCACATTCATCATGGCGAGAGAATTTAGTGTAGCACGTAATACTGCACTTCTGTCCATATATTTGTTATCATCTTGGTTTTCTTCCTCGGCTTCTTTTTTCTTCTGAGCGAAATATTCACCGCCCTGTCCCATTTTATCATCCTGTGTGCGGGCTGCCGTGCCGGAGATATCTCCGCTCTTGAAGTTAAAAGCACCGCCGACTCCGAAAAATCCTGCTGATCTGTTATCGACCATAGTTTTAACCCTCTACCTTGATGGTGTTCCTGTGCGGTATTCCCTCCTTAAGTTTCTTAAAAAGGAAATCCTCTTGTTTTTCACTTTTCAGAATACCTCATGGAATAATATTTTAACTCATCTAAATAAATTATTTTGCTACGATATTAATAAAAATTTACATTTTGAAAGCTCTTATATTCAATATTATGTATTGTGTATAGATTAAATTTAAAATAAAGGTTGTAAAATTATATTAAACGTGTTATCATGATTAGTAGATAATCTTTATATATTTAAAGAAAGGTAAATTATGAAAAAAGCTTTTACAATGGCTGAATTGTTAATTGCAATGACAGTACTGGGGATATTAACAGCACTTATGATACCTGCAATTATAAATACTAAACCTGATGAACGCAGAATGCTTACTAAAAAAGCTTACTATGTAACAGAACAGGTAATAAGCAGCTTAATAAATGACCCTTCATTATATCCGGATAATACAATGTATTGTCCGTCAGGCTCTGTTACGGGAGAAACCTGTACTTATGGGTTTGATGACGAAAATGCTGTTGTTTATAACGGAGAAACATACTCAGGCAAAAGTAAATTTCCAAAACTTTTTGCAGAACAGGTTAACGTAATTGATACAACTGAAAGCAGTACAGAATACAAAATTAAAACTTCTGACGGCATGATTTTTGATTTTTCGACCGATGCAAGAAGTCCTTATAAAGCAGGCTGGCAGGTTGGAGTTATACCACGAAATAATACATGTAATATAATTATTGATGTTAACGGTGAGGAAGAACCTAATTGTCTGGAAACTGACAATAATTGTTCTAATCCTGATCAATTCAGGATAGTCGTCTATTCAAACGGACGTATGCATATAAATGAAGACGATGAAACAGCCGTCAATAATGTAATGATGGATACAAAAGTACATTAAAAATTTAAAAAAGCAGCCGGATAATCGCGCTTTTACCCAAAAGTGAGGAAAGTCCGTGCATCCAAGGACAGATCGCCGGAGAAACTCCGGACGGCGTGAGCCGGTGGATAGTGCCACAGAAATGCAGACTGCCGATGGATTTATTCAATCACAGGTGATGGTGCAACGGTGAGTTAAGAGCTTCACCAGCGGTATTGAGAAATACCGGCTAGGTAAACCCCGATAGGATGCAAGATTAAAAAGAAGGCTAAAGGTTGTCCGCCCACTTCTGAAAAATCGCTAGCAGTTGTAAGTAATTACAACTCCAGACAGATGATTATCTAGAAACAGAACACGGCTTATGAGCTGCTTTTTTATTTTTTATATTTTTTATTTTTCGGCTCACTGAATCTATTGTACCCAGAATTGCGCCATCGTAAGCACTTTTGTCGGATTGTCTTTTGAATATATTTTCATTACATAGGTACCTTTTTCGTTTATAACAATATAATCATCGTAATAGTACATTTGCTCATCTTTTAAACGTATTGTGTTTCCGTAATACATTTTATACCCGAGCCTTTCATTAGTACCTTCTTTTTTGATAATTTGTATGTAAGCATAACGCGATTGAATAGGTTTCGGAATTATAACCAGATAGTATATCCTCATGCCGGGAGAAAAAACATTAGTCAATCTTGTTGCGTTTTCTGCTGTTATTGGCGCATCATTAAAAAGAATTGACGGTTTAACTCTGTCGCATGCACTTGTAACTATCATGATTGATATTGCCAGTAATAAAAATATTATTTTTTTCATCTATTTTTCCAGTGTTTTTAACTTTTCTTTTACTGCTTTTTTAGTTATATCATCATCACTGTGTTCCAAAAACAGTTTATAGTTCTGTATTGCATTTATATAATCTTTTTCGTTCTCATAAGCAAGTGCCAGAGCATAATATGCATAACCGTAATTTTTATCGAGTGTGACAACACGATTAAAGGCATCTATGGCACCTGACAGGTTATTTTCATCAGCATAAATCAACCCTAGATTAAACCAGCCGTCTGTGTAATCCGGATTGACAAAAATAGCTTTTTTATAAAAGTTTATTGCATTTGCATTATCATTTTTAAGTTTGTATACATAACCGAGTTTAAAAAGGGTTTGCTCATCACTCGGACGGATTTTAAGGGCTTCCTGATAATTTACAATGCATTCATCGTATTTTTTATTTTTCAAATTTTCATCGCCAAGGTCGATTAAATCCTTATGTCTTTCTGAATCCAGTTCAGAAACATTTTCTTTTACAAAATTTTCGTTAACGCTGACAGCTGGGAGTTCTCCTCCGGTTGCCGCGAGTTGAGCATCTTCATTATCTGCCGGAAGCTGACCATTATTAAACTGTGCAGCGATAAATTCAGCATATTCATTGCTGTATTTGGCGTTTGCCGGTTCCATTGCAATTGCTTTTTCGTACATTTCAGAGGCTTTATCCGGCATACTGCATTGGCGGTAAGTTTTTGCCAGAAGATAATATCCGAAACCTTCTTCACTGCCTTTTGCAACAGCCTGTTCAAGGTAAGTTGCTGCTGTTGTGTAGTCTTTTGCGTCATAACATACTTGACCTTGTGAAATAAGAGCCATAATCAGATTTTTTTTGACTTCTTTATTGTCCGGCTTAGCCTGTAAAAGATCATCATACAAAGCTATTGCAGCAGGGTATTTCTGCATTGCATGCAAAGCAAGTGCTTTATTCAGTTTAACATCAAAATTGTCTTTTTGTACCAGAAGTATTTCATCATAGTATTTGATAGCATTTGTATAATCTTTTTTCAGATGGTAACACTGTGCGAGATCAGCTTTCAAATCAAAATCGCGGCAATGTTTTGCTATTGCAAGTTCATAATTAGCTATAGCTTTGTCAATGTTGTTCAAACGTTTGTAGACAATACCGAGATTTTTGTAGGCAATTGCATTATCCGGAAAATTTTTGATATAAAGGTCATATTGCTGAATCGCTTCGGCATTTTTACCCATATCCGCAAGCAGATTGGCATAATCAAGCCTTACAGCGTGCAGATCCGGTTTCTGTTTAAACATTTCCTGATATTGTGCATAAGCAAGATCATTCTCGTCCAATTCCTGATAAGCAAGTGCAAGGATGGAGCGTGAATTTAAATCTTCAGGTCTTTTTTCAATATATCTGGACAGAATGTCTGATGACTTTTGGTAATCTTTTGTACAGAAGAGTGCATAGCCGTATTTGTCCAGATCGTTAAAATTATTAGGATCTGCGGCATAAAGTTTATCATATTCCATAACAGCTTTTTGCGCATCACCTGTCAAAAGATAGGAGGCCGCAAGACTTTCTCTTGCTTCTTTGTGTTGAGAATATGTTTCCAAAAATTTGTTATATGTTTCTGTTGCAGACTTGTAATCTTTTAACTGATATTGCGCATTGGCAATGTTCAAATAATTATACTTGTATTCTGGGAACAGAATCATTGCTTTGTTGTAAGAATCGAGAGCTGATTTGTAATCACCTTTATGCTCATAAATGCTTCCCATGCTTACATATATAAACGCATCAGTAGGTCTGAGTTCCGTAACTTTAGCATAAGCCGCAAGAGCTTTGTCATATTCTCCGAGTTCTGTATAAGCGCCTGCAAGTTTTGTGTATAGTTGCGGTTCATTTCCTGAAAGAACGATTGCTTTTTCAAGAGCCGCTGCTGCTGATTTAAAATCCTGTTTGTATTCATAAGTGCATGCCTGCTGATACAAACTTGTTGCCTCAGGCGACATATAAGCCTGCGCCGGATTTATTCCCGCTATCATAGTTGTTACTAAAACTGATAATAATAACTGCTTTTTAATTGTTCTGATCCTCAAATTGATATACGTACCAACATATTAGCAGAAAACTATATTTGTGTAAAGCTATGCGAATAAATTTTTCTGTTTAAGAGTATATCTGCTGTTTTAATGATAATTTTTTGTTCTCTTGATGTTTCATCAAACTTAACATCTTCAAGTTCGCCAAACCCGGCTATCATATCTGCAAGATTCAGGTATAATTTGTCAATATCATTTTCCGGAGTTTTATTTTCTAACATCTTGAAAATTCTAATTAATTCATCATCGCAAGCATCAATTATTGCAGCATCCAGTCCTGCTCCATAAGCAAGTACTGCAAACACGCGATTGATTAACGGGCGTAATTCTTTTGGCGCACCGTTAGAAATATTAGAAAGCCCGACAACAGTATTAACCGGAGGATCAAAACTTTCTTTAATCATCTGAATTGTGTGCAAAGCTTCCCGACACTGTGACTGCTCAACCGTAACCGGCAAAATCAGCGGATCAAAGTACAATTTATAACTTTCTATTCCGCGCTCCATGCAATTTTCGTAAATTTCAAATGCTATCTCCAAACGTCCGTCAGCAGATTTCGGTATACCGGTTTCTTTACCCATAGTAAGCACTATCAGGTTACAGTTGTATTCGGCAGTTAATGCACTCATTGCTGAAAAACGCGGTTCGTCTTTGGATGTGCTGTTTATAAAAGCAGAAAAACTATTTTTGCAAGCTGCAAGCCCCCGTCGCATTTCATCGGAATTTGTTGTGTCAAAACATATTTTTAACTCGGTCTGTTCTTCTACCAATCTACAAAGCCATGGCAAAATATTTTCTAATTCTCCTTTGGCTGGTCCGACATTTAAATCAATATACTCAAGTTTTTTTTGTAAATTAATTAAATTGTTAACAAATGTTTCATTTCTATTAACAAGTGCATCCCGCACAGATTTAGATATAATGTGGATATTCTCGCCTATTAACTTCATAGGATAAATTTATCACAAAAAAATTCACATTTAAACAAAAATATGCTAATATAAAAATATGGTTAGGGTTAATTCGATAAATTTTAATGTAAATTTTAACGGGAAAAGACAGTTAAAGGATTCACAAGATCCTGTTATTTCTGCTGCAATGGAAGAACTAAAGAACATCAAGTTCGACAATAATGATGTGAAATACGTAAAAAAATTAGGAGCAAAACCGCCGTTTAAAAACGGACAGCAGGCATATGATTTTATCAAAGATAATGATATTAAGGTTAAATTTATGAAACTGCCGTCAGATGATATTCATGCTCAATGGGATGTTACAAACAAAACAATAAAGATAAATGAAAGATACCGCGATACAAAAAGCAAAGCTGTCATCTTAGCCATTGCAGAATCAACATTGCATGAGGCGGGTCATGCAAAAGACCTTGACGGTGACAGTTCTATACAGGAAGAAATAAATTGTCTATCACTAAATTCCATGGCTCACAGAACATTGAATGCACAAGATCCGGGAATTTTTGAAACAAACGATGCTAATATTTTAAAAAACGGGGTGAACTTATACTCCTCAATGTATTTTAATAAAGACTTGTCCGGATTAATAGAAAAAGTCCGTCACTCATATGGTGCTTTGCCCGCAGGCGACAGCAAACATCCGGCGTCGGAGTTCGCCAGAGCTATAAAAAATGGCGAACCTAATTTTGTAGTTGTTGCTTAATAAAAATTTACAGCTATTTTTCCTTGATATTTCGCCATTTGAGCATTTTCGTAAAAGATGCCCACTAGCATTCAAGAAAAACATGTGTTATAATATATATATCTTATTCTCGCTAATTTTTATAAATATATATTGTGCATCAAAGAATCAAAAAGGAGAAGGTCCATGTCAACTTTAGTCAACAAAACGGTAAAAATGCCGAAAATCAAATCAAAATTCAACGACGAATTTGAAAATTATCTGAAAAATCAATGCCTGAAAACAACATTCAACGGGGTTGAACTTGAAACATTCAGCTGGTACAAAAAAGTACTTGGCTTGATATAGTAACAAGTAAAATTTAATATACATCATAAACCGACTGTCAATAAAGCCGGTTTTTGTGTTGCGTATATATTTTACAGACAATATTTTATAAAAAAAGCCGGAACTATTTTAGTTCCGGCGCTACTAATAAATGATTTCTAAGTAAATTAACCTTTAACCTGACTCATAACTTCTTCAGCGAAGTTGTCTTGGCGTTTTTCAAGACCTTCACCGAGCACATATCTTGTGAAGTTTTCAACAGTCAGTTTGCCTTCTATCAATTGACCAACTGTAATATCAGGATTTTTGATAAACGGTTGTTCAAGAAGAACACGGCTTGCCATAAGTTTGTTTACACGTCCTTCAACGATTTTTGCTCTGATAGCTTCCGGTTTTTTGAGCAAATCTTCTTTGCCCATTTCAATTTCTGTTTCATGATCAATAACAGATTGCGGAATTTCGCTTCTTGAAATAAATTCCGGAGCAGAAGATGCAATGTGCAGACAAATATCATTCATCAATTCAGCATCTTTTTTATCAGTTTGGATTAAAACACCGATTTTACCGTTGTGGATATAAGTTGCGGTATTGCCCTCATAGCGTACAAATCTTCTGAAAGTAATTTTTTCGCCTATAGAAGCAATTTTTTCTTTGATAACTTCAGAGATAACTTTTCCGCATTTAGGACAAGTTGCAGCCAGTAAAGCATCAACATCAGCCGGATTGGTTTCTGCAACCATTTCAGCAAGACCGCTTGTTAATTCTTTAAATTCTTCATTTTTAGCTACAAAGTCTGTTTCACAGTTAACTTCTACCATTGCGCCTGCATTGTCAAGAATTGCAGATGCAACAAGACCTTCTGCGGCAATTCTGCCCATTTTTTTGTCAGCAGAAGCCATACCTTTTTGGCGGAGAACTTCCATTGCTTTTTCCATATCACCGTCAGTTTCAACCAATGCTTTTTTAGCATCCATCATGCCTGCGCCGGTTTTATCGCGAAGTTCTTTTACCATTTGTGCTGTAATGTTCATTAATTTCTCTCCTTTATTTAAGGGAATAAGGGAATAGGAATATTTTTTGTTTCCTGTTCCCTTTAATTCCTTTAATTAACTAATTTTCAGTTTCTTCTGTTACTTCTGTTTTTGTTTCTGCTTTAATTTCTTCAGGTTTAACGCCTGCATCTTCAGCTTTTATTTCCTGAATTTTAGCAGTTTTGTTAGCGTTGTTTTCTCTTAACTGTTTACCTTCAAGAACAGCGTCAGCAAGTTTTGAAGTAATTAATTTAATTGAGCGGATAGCATCATCGTTGCCTGGGATAATATAGTTGATACCGTCAGGATCAGCGTTTGTATCAGCCAGACAGATAACAGGAATATTTAATTTGTTAGCTTCCTGAATTGCGATGAGTTCTTTTTTCTGGTCAATGATGAAGATTAAATCAGGTAATCCTCTCATATCTTTTATACCGCCTAAAGTTTTGCTCAATTTGCTTAATTCGCGGTTCAATCTTGCGATTTCCTTTTTAGGAAGTTTTTCAGCGTGACCTGAGTTCATAAAGTCTTCAAGTTCTCTGAGTTTGTTGATACGACCGCGGATAGTATCAAAGTTGGTGAGCATACCGCCGAGCCATCTTCTGTTGATATAGTAAGCGCCGGATCTTTTAGCTTCTTCAGCAACAACTTCAGCAGCCTGTTTTTTAGTACCTACGAAAAGGATATTTTTATTGCGTGCAGCAAATTCTCTGACTATAGCGTAAGCTTCGTCTAATAAATCAGTTGTTTTGCGCAAATCAATTACATAAATACCGTTTCTTGCACCGTAAATATACGGTTTCATTTTAGGGTTCCATCTTTGTGTCTGGTGTCCGAAGTGAACACCTGCTTCTAAAAGTTCGATCATAGATGCTGTTGGCATCGTTTTTCTCCTTATGTTAATGTATTGTACTACGGGTTAAACTGTCCCATCCGTAATTCGGCAGTGTAAAAACCGGCGGGGTCTTATTACCGCCCGGACTAGGGCAAAGCCTATCGGACAAGTATAACCGATATAATATTATTACAAACATGTTTTTCTGCAAACATTTTGTATAATTATGTTACTAAAAATAACGTTATTCGGAAATTTTGGCTTAATGTCTTTTAATAAAGTGGCAATTCAGGTGTTTTTGTGTTATATTTTAGTTATGGATAATTATTGACTTGGATAAAGGAGAAGATTTTGGCTCAGCAAAACATGTTTGAAGACGGAAAAATTATTCCCGTTAATATAAGAGAAGAAATGAAACGCTCATATATAGATTATGCAATGAGTGTAATCGTAGGTCGTGCACTGCCTGATGTACGTGACGGTTTAAAACCTGTACACAGACGTATTCTTTATGCAATGAACGAATTAGGCATGACACCGGATAAACCGTTTAAGAAATGTGCCCGTATAGTCGGCGAAGTTCTTGGTAAATACCACCCGCACGGTGACACAGCGGTTTATGAAGCATTGGTGCGTATGGCACAGGATTTTTCCACAAGATACCTGACTGTTGACGGGCATGGAAATTTCGGTTCTGTTGACGGTGACGGAGCTGCTGCGATGCGTTATACAGAAGCCAGAATGAACAAAATAACTCCTTCTATGCTCGCGGATATTGACTGTGAAACAGTAGAATTTGTGCCAAACTTTGACGGCTCCCTTCAAGAACCTTCTGTTCTGCCGGTAAGACTTCCGATGCTCTTATTAAACGGAGTTTCCGGTATTGCTGTTGGTATGGCAACAAATATTCCGCCGCATAACTTAGGCGAAATTGTTGACGGTACAATCGCATTAATTGATAACCCGAATATCACGGTTGCTGAATTAATGGAATATATCAAAGGTCCGGATTTTCCGACAGCCGCAACAATTATCGGTTTGAATGACATCAAGCAGGCTTATGAAACAGGGCGCGGCTCTATAAAAATGCAGGCGGTTGCAGGGTTTGAAGAAATAGCAGGCGGCGGCGGGCGCCAGTCAAGAACAGCTATTGTCGTGACCGAAATTCCTTATCAGGTTAACAAAGCCATGCTTATTGAAAAAATAGCTGAACTTGTTAAAGATCAGAGAATTACAGGGATTTCCGATATTCGTGATGAATCCGACAGGGAAGGTATGCGTATCGTAATTGAATTGAAACGTGACGCAAAGCCTGATGTCGTTAAAAATAATTTGTTCAAATACACCCAGTTATCAACTACTTTTGGTGTAAACATGCTGGCACTTTGCGGAAAACAGCCGAGATTATTGAATTTACATCAGGTATTGAGTGAGTTTGTTGAACACAGAGTTGAAATTGTTACAAGAAGAACTATTTTCTTCCTTAAAAAAGCAAAAATCCGCGCGCATATCTTAGCAGGATTAATCATTGCACTGGCTTCAATTGACGAAGTTATTGAACTCATTAAAAATTCAAAAACAACCGATGATGCGCGTAACGGTTTGATGTCAAGATTCGGACTTGATGTCGATCAGTCCAATGCAATTCTTGAAATGCAATTAAGAAGATTGACAGGATTGGAACAAGATAAAGTTAAGGCTGAATATGACGAATTAATCAAAAAAATAGCCGAATACGAAGAAATTCTTGCCAGCCGTCAAAAGATCCTTGACATTATCAAAAAAGAATTACTGGAAGATAAAGCAAAATACGGCGATGACAGAAAAACCCAAATTCTGCCGGATCAAGGCGAAGTTACGATAGAAGATTTAACGCCAAACACACCGATGGCAGTATTTATTACTCATCAAGGATATCTGAAACGTATTTCGCTGGATACATTTGAACGTCAAAACCGTGCAACCCGCGGTAAATCCGGTATTAAAACCAAAGAGGATGATGATATTCAGCATTTCTTTACTGCAATGATGCATGATAAAGTCCTGTTCTTCTCCTCAAAAGGAACGGTCTACAGTCTGAGCGTTTATGATTTCCCTGAAGGCGGACGTCAGGCAAAAGGGCTGCCGATAATCAATGTTCTTCCGATTGAACAGGATGAGAGAATTACAGCGGTTGTACCTGTAAGCACCTTCTCTAAAGAGCTTAACCTGATTATGCTGACTAAAAAAGGCAACATTAAGCGTATTGAATTAGATAACTTCTCGAACATAAGACGCAGCGGAATTATCGCAATAGGCTTGGAAGAAGGCGATGAACTCAACTGGGTAAAACTTGCAACCGGACGCGATGAAATTATTATCGGAACATCCTGCGGTATGGCAATAAGATTCCCGATTGAAGATTTAAGACCTCTCGGACGCAGCGCAAAAGGTGTAACCTCAATGAAATTACGTACCGGTGATGAAATTGTCGGTTGTGATATTGTTCCGCGTGATTATGATGCAGATTTACTTGTCGTAACATCTGACGGTTTTGGAAAACGTACAAAACTTTCTGAATTTAGAACTCAAAACAGGGGCGGTATCGGTTTGATTGCAACTAAATTCAAATCATCTGCTTCAAGACTTGTTGCATTGACAATAGTAAAAGAATCCGATGATATAATGATGGTTACAGCAAACGGTGTTGTAACAAGACTGAATGCAGGTTCAATTTCCCGTCAGGGCAGACCGGCAACAGGGGTCAGAGCGCAGAACCTTATGGAAAATGATACTGTTGTTTCTGTCAACAAAATAATCAATCCGGATGAAGATGAGCAGATTGTAAAAGATGTTCAGGCTATGGATGCAAAAGAAAATGAACAAAACGTATCACAGACAAGTCTGTTAGATACACCTTCTGAAGAATAAATACCAGCAAGGTAAAAATCAGACTTTGTGATTAAATAAAATTAGCGGCAATGTGTTAAACACATTGCCGCTTTGGGTTAAAACTTTTCTAATCCTATTTTTTGTTTATTCCGCTCACATCTCCTACCTTCATACCGAAATACGGAGCGTTCATGCCTTCTTGTAAAAACAGGTAGAAATTGTCATCAAAATAGAATTTTCTTACCTGTTCATGTTCAGGCAACACCATTGACATTTTCATTATCATAGCGGCTTCACTTTTTAATTTTACACCTTTATTGTCAAGGTTAAAATCAACGGTCTGCATTGCTGATCCAATCGTAAAATCTGTACCTTTTATTTTTTTATTGGTTAAATTTTTGTATGTATAGTCGTTTTTGAATTTTATAAACGGAATTTTTAATTCATCTTTTTCTTTAAAGTTTTTGGAATCCTCATATTCAAAAGATTTTTCTAACATTTGCTTGTAAGCTTCGTCAAGAGAAAGTTTGTCGTTTGTTCGATATAACAGAACAAGATCACTTTTGTTCTTTGTATTAAGAATTACCGCAAAATCATTTTTTGAGTTGTAGAACATAACGTCAACAGTTTCCCGCAAACCTCTGTCGCTTTTGTCATTAATACCGAAATATTTTACTTTTTCGCGGGAGCTGCCGAACTTTTCAGGAGCTAATTTGTCGTACACATAAGGGAATTGAAAATCTTTTTTCAACATTGCATACAAGAGGTAATCGCGTCCGTTCCAATCCACTCCTGCCAGCAAATCACTTGTTTCGTTAAATTTTTCCATTAAAGAAGTGTTAATTGTATCCCGCAAAGTTGTTGTCATAATTCCGTGAGTTTTGTAATATGAATTTTCACTTAACATGGTTTCGCTGAAGGATTGTTTATTCAGACCTTTTACAACATCATCATTGCCGCCTTCAAGCATAACTTCGCCGCGTACGATATCATTCATCAAATCATTCCATACAAGCTGAAACGTTCCGATCCAAACAGTGTTTTCTGCTTTTGTTTTAGTTGAAAACAGCGGTACTGTTGTAAGAGTTGTGTCTTTCTTAAAGAAAGGAAACGCAAAAACTGCCGAGTTTACCAGTAACAGAGTTAATAAAGTAAGTAGTACCTTTTTCATTTTAAATTCTCCTATCTAACTAATATTCAAAAAACGTAAAAAACTTTTTACCAATCCGATTGCATCATTTCCATTCGGAATATTTGCAGATTTGTAATACTTTTTATAGTTCTTTATAACATTATCCGGCAAATCTTCTCCTTTTTCAAGTATATGAGAAAGCATTTCCAGATAATCATCCTGTTCTTCTTTATATAACGTATCTCGTGCTCTTAAATCTTCATCCGCTTCATAATGAATAAGAGCATGGTAAGCAGCAGTAAGACTCTGGTCACTGTTTGATCTTCGCGGATAATTTAACAAAGCATCTCTAACAGAGAGGCTTCCTGTAAGCACATATCTGATAAGCTCCGCGACATATTTTCTTTCTTCAAGCCGTAACTGCTTTTTGGATTTTTTATCTGTCATTATTACTTAACTAACAAAGCATCGCACTCTTTTTCTACAAAATGCAATAAACTTACATAATTACCGTCAAAAAATTGTTCTGTAATTTCTTTGACTGATTCTTTTGCCATTTCATCTTTGTTCATTGCAGCTTTATAAAAGAATTTTTTACCAACCTTGTAACGAACAAGAACACTTTTTACAGTCAATCTGTCCATAACTGTTTTAATAGTAGTGTAAGCTCTTTCTATTCCGTGTGCTGACAAATCGTCAACTATATTTTGGATAGAAATATCTCTGTCTTCACTTTCTTCTGTCATTCTCCAAATTGAGTTTAATATATCAATTTCAAGACTGCCACATGCCATATAAATTCCTCTACTTTCTTTTTAACTATCTATTTACTATAAATGTAACACAAAAAATATTTTTTTCAAGTATTCTTCAAAAAAATTTTACATAATTTATTCAATGTTGAATAAATCAGGTTCTTTTTTGTAATCGCGTTTCTGCTTACGTGCTTTAGCATTGCGTTTTTTCGATTTTTTCGGAATGTTGCGGTAAGCATTGTCTATTGAAATTTTAGATAAAGCCGTTCCGTTACGCCTGTCATAAAAAGTCAGCCAGAAACTTCTGTCTATATTGTCAACGGCAAACGAAACTCTACCGGCGATTTTATCACCGGGTTTTATTTGTTTAAACATCAATTTTGTATCACCAAAAATTGACGGTCTGAAAACAGAATTATAATCATTCACTAATGCCATATCAAGTCCGGAGAATGTTTTGTCTGACATATTAGTTATCATAACAGTGAGAGTTATGGTATTTAATTCGCCGAACGGATCTTCTTCATGAGTTATATTACTTATCAAGATATCTAATCCCGGGTAGAAGAGTTCGTGCTGCTGCAAAGCTTCTTCGCGATAAACAGGCAGCGGCACACTGGTATTTATTTTAACACGTATTTCATCACCCGGGGCTATCAGAACATCGTGTCCTTTGCGTAACAGTGCCATACCTAATCCAACCGCACTGCCTATAGCTGCACCGCCTGCCAGAGTATACCCTTGAGAAGCTATAGCCGCCTCTAATCCCAGCCAATTAAGCGCCATAAGACCGCCTACAGCGCCACCTGCAACTGTATAACCTACATCCTGTGCTATTATTTTGGTAGCTTCTGCAACCGGATGTAATTTTGTTGACATTTTACCTTCTATTGGAATTTCTCTGCCGTCAGGCGTAATAAGATAGTCAAAATCCAATTCTATCCAGCCGGAGCGTCCCATACTTTTGGGATCAACACTCTGGGTAATTTTGCCGTGTGCAATTGTACCTTTAGGTATAATAACACCTTTATCTCCAACAACTTCACTTGTAACTTCTGCAAAAAATTCATCACCTTCCATGCTGATATTTGCATCAAGCACCTGAGATACTGTCATATTAATAACATCTTTTTTTTCAAGCATCTCAACTTCGCCGGTAAAAAGTTCTTTTTGAAGCTGTTGTTCATAGGTATCTGTTTTTTCTACACCGCCTTGAAGTGTTTCTGCACTCACCAGCAATGTATTAAGATTAAAAACGATTATTAATAGTATTGCTATTAGTTTCTTCATATCAAAATTATAGCATTAAAAGTTAGATACAACAAATATCAAAAAAAGCTGCAATTATCCTGTTTAGATGCTTTTTTGCTAAAAGAGTTATAGTTTCTTATATTCAATCTTGATGAAAAATTCTGTTAATAATTCTTTACATATTAAGCAATTTTTTAATCCCAAAAATCTTTATATAAATACAGGGGAAATTTAAGGGGATTAAATAATCATGTCAGTCTTTTACAGAAGCATAAATATAAATTGCATGCCTTCTTGCAGACCGCATCATTTTCATCACTTCAGACCAATGATGCCGATGTGTATGCCTTATTATAATTCCGTATTTTATGGCATGGGGATGCTTGCACTGGGGCAGGCAACAGGAAATGCTCTGTTATCAATGATGGGACTCGGAAATAACAATAATGTTGTTTATCAACAGCCAGTGTATGCACAGCCAATGCCGGTTTATCAATATCCACAGCCTGTATATCAGCCTGTTATGAATTATCAAGGATATCCGGCAGGCGTAGATCTTACAAATCCTTTGGCTATGGCAGGCATGGTGCCGGCTAAAGTAACAACAACTACAATAGCAACACCGGCAGCGCCGGCAGTGACTTCTGGACTAAACACCGGATACCACAGAACAGAAGCTAAAGTTAAAAAAATTGACTGGAGTAAATTAAATCCGTTCAAAAAGAAAAAAGTTAAAGTCAGTGATAAAAACAAACTCCCTGAATTAAATCAGGTGGGTTATAACCAGAAAAAGGGTATGGAATTAGCACAGGATGCATTAAGCCATGCAAATTCCAAATCTACTGGGTTCTGTGCAAGATCAGTTAAAGAATCAATCGCAAGAACAGGACTCGGGGATTACGAAAGCGGACACGCATACCAGTGTGCTGATATTCTAAGCCGCAACCCTAATTTTAAAGAAGTAAAGGTTGCAGCTAAAGATGTAGATAAACTTCCGGCAGGATGTGTAATCGTTTATCCGCAAGGGGATTCAGGATACAGTGACCAATATGGGCATGTTGAAATATCTCTTGGCAACGGAAAAGCAGCAAGCGATTTTGTAAACAGAAATGTAAAGGATTCTGCAAATGCAAGAGTATTTGTTCCGGTAGCAGCCTAATTCAATTTTGATATAAAATCCATTAGTTGAACTCTTAGTTCTCCAATGGAACAGTTATTCTTAATCACATAATCACAGCGGGAAAGTTTTTCTTCCTGTGGAAGTTGTGACTTAAGCCTTAACAAAGCATATTCCTCAGTGTAATGATTGCGCTTGATAAGTCTTTGTAGACGAATTGCGTCATCAGCATAGATAAATACTATTTTATCAAATAAATTTTCCATTTTCGTTTCGAAAACCAGAGGAATACCGACAAATAAAAGTTTGTCGGTTTTATTTTGTTCAAAAAAGTTTAAGATATCCTGTTGTATAACAGGGTGAACAAGATTTTCAAGTCTTTGTTTAATTTCTGTATTATTAAATACAAGGCAGCCGAGCTTTTCACGGGAAATTTCACCGTTTACAAATATATCAAGATCAGAAAGGGCTGTTTTAATATCCTCTTGTTTTAAAGCCTCATGCCCGCAAATATCAGTGTCCAAAACTTTGTACCCAAAATCTTCAAGAATATTTTGGACAACGGATTTTCCTGCGGCAATATTTCCTGCGACAGCGATTTTCATTGATTTGCTATCCTGTTTAAAAAGTTGCGTAACTCACGTATTTGCTGAGGTTTTATAGGCTTAAATTCACCGCGTCTAAGCCCGTCAAGAGTAATATTTGCATGCTGAATACGCTTGAGTGATTTAACCTCATACCCGAAGTGTTCAAACATTTTTCGGATTTGTCTGTTCAGCCCCTGATAAAGGGTAATTTGCATCATTGTGTGCTTGTTATCAGCTTCCAGAACCATAACATCAGCATATGCGATTTTTCCTTTTTCAATTTCAATACCGGACGCCATTTCTTGCAGCTGATGCGGATGAACGCGTGCATCAACAGTTACAAGATAAATCTTAGGAACTTTAACTGAAGGATGTGTTAATTCGTTAATCAAATCACCGTCATTAGTAAGAATTAAAAGTCCTGTTGAATCTTTATCCAGACGCCCGACAGGCTTTAGAGAGAGCATGTTATCAGGAAGAAGATCATAAATAGTTTTACGACCTTTTTCATCATCGGAAGTCGTAATATAACCGGCTGGTTTATAAAATCTGTAATATTCATGCCGTGAAGGTCTGACTAATTTTTGATTAACAAAGACTTTGTCTTTTTCTTGAACAATAAACCCTAATTCTTTGACGATTTTACCATTAACGTTTACAACACCGCTTTCGATTAATTCATCAGCCTTACGTCTTGAACAGAGCCCTGAGGAGGCGATGTATTTATTTAGGCGTGTACCGGACATTTAATCTCCTTTTCAAAAGTTTCGGCAAGAATGGCAGGCATTCTGCGGTACAATTTACCTTCATTAGAAATGGCAACGACATCAACATCTGCCTCAACAAAAGTTACACCGGTTTCTTTTGATTTAATAACCTGCCTGAATGTAACCGCCAGGTTATTGAACTTTGCAATAGAAGTTTCAATAATAATATCGTCATTTAATCTTGCTGATTTTTTGTATCGGATATTCAGATTAGTAACAGGCATAACAATATCCTGATTTTTTAAATCAACAAGATTATGACCCGCTGATTCGCACCAGAAAACCCTGCCCATTTCAAGCCAGCGAAGATAAGCACCATGCCAGACAACACCATAGGCATCAGTATCAGAATAAAAAACTTTTTGTTCAAATGTATGTTTCATACTTTGACTATAACATAAAACAAGGTAATAAGTAAAGTTAAAAAAGGAGGTACAAATGAAATTCAGATGTTTAGTATGCGGTTGGATATACGATGAAAACGATGAAGGTACAAAATTTGATGACCTGCCCAAAGATTGGAAATGTCCGGTGTGTTATGCGGGTCATGACAGTTTTGAGCTTGTGGATGAAGGCTGCTACGGGGAAGAATAGAGGCAAAGCCTCTATTTTTATTATGTAATATTTTTTTAATAAAGCTATTGACGCGAAAAAATGTTTGATGTAAATTAGAAATTGCCGATAAGATATCGGGATGTGGCGCAGCTTGGTAGCGCACCTCGCTTGGGACGAGGGGGTCGCACGTTCAAATCGTGTCATCCCGACCATTTATTTAAACGGCTTTCGGAAATTTTTCGAAAGCCGTTTTTGTCGTCCGGTGGTCTGCCCCGATTACATCGTGGCACCATGCTGCATAAGTTAATAATTAAAGCATTTCTTTTAAATCAGGATACAGTCCGACAAGTAATTTTGCAATAAATATTTTTATGTTTGTTTTTACAACATTTTGAGAGCACATTAATTTTGCAGAGATTTCTTCAAGGCTACAACCGCTTTTTACTAGAGCAAAAAATTCTTTTTCTCTTTCGGTTAGCTTTGTTCCTTCTTTGATTTCACATGACAAAGGGGCTGTCAATTCAATATCATATTTGACAGGCAAACCTTCGATTTCATTGTATGATAGAGTAATTATTTCTCTAATTTCAGCTTCTGATTTTTTCTTAATCATCTCTAAGGCTGTTTTAATGTCTACATGCAGTAAAAACAACCAATCGTTGAAGTATTTAGTATAATAATCGCTAACTTCTTTTGACATGTTTATAATTAATACCTAATTTTCTTCTTGCAATAATTTTAACACGTTAATGCGTCAATTTGTGGCGTAGGTTGAAATTTATTTAATACTTTTTTAACGTCATCACTTAATTCATCGTTAGAATAGCTTTCTCTTACTAGCGAGCAGGCATAAGGTAGATATATATCATCTACTGTGTCATACCAGTTATATTGTAAAAAGTCCCTGTATTGAACTAAAGCGTCTTTCACTATGTTGTCTACAAAAGAATTTTTAAGAGCATAACTGATCATTTCTGCTGTATCACTATGTTCTATAGGTATATACAGGAAATTATCCAATAAATTTTGTTCACATGATTTTATCTTATTAAGATACTTAGTAAAAAATACAAATTTTTTTTCGCAATTTTTATATTTATTATAATTTTTGACAAAAGCATAATATATTTCGACTTGTGATTTTTCGTCTTTACTTTGTCCAGATATTTGAGCATCAATTTTATTTTCGATTACACAGACAAAATTAGCTTTTTTTGAATATATGAATATATCAATATTTCCACTATCTGTATGGTATTCAGCTTTTACAAACACATCTTCAGATAATAATTTTACAAAGTCATTGAGATTTTGAGTTTCAATATTTATTTTTTCTAAAAATTTTTTCATAAACTGAAATTGTAAACTATTTTCAGGTTTATTATTGACATCCAGTAGCCAGGCTAATAATTTTGTATGGCTTGTTTCGCGCATTTGAATAATTTCAAATAAGTTAAAAGTATTATTTTTTTGTATATATTGTTTAATAACCGCTAATGCTTTTTCTTTTGTAATAGTTTCATTCATAGTAAATACTCCTTTTCATATTTCCATAAACATTTTACCATGCATCTATGTCAGAACCTGACATAATAATTTTTATCAGAAAATAAATCTATACCAGCCTGAGTGTATTTGTTTACCCTGCCGGCTACTTCATTTGTATGAGATTTGATGTAAATAATAAAGTTTGAAAAATCATTCACGACAATAATATTAAACATATTATTTGGAGCGCTCAAATGTCAGAACAAATTTTAACACGGGCAGTATCAGCCGAAAAAAGAGAAAGCAAAGCTAAAGAATCATTGGAAAAAGCAAGATTAGCGCATGAACGCTATCTTATCCGCCAGCATCACGATGATTTGGAAGAAGCTATTACCAATTATATAGATGCGGTTAAGCTTGATCCGTCACTTCCTGAAAGCTACTATCGCCTTGCAAGCCTTATGTGGGAGCAGGGGCAAATCAGCGTTGATACCGCCATTGAACAGTGCAAAACTGCTATCAGTCTTGCGCCTAAAAACATGAACGCGCATCTTTATACCGGTTTTTTCATGAAGCTCGCTGAAGATTACAAAGCCGCTGAAAAAGAATTTAAAGAAGCAATTAAAACTAACCGGCTTAAATCAGCGCGTCCGCGTTTAGTGCTCTCGCAAACTATTTTGCAAAAAATTAATTCTCAAAATGCGTCTGTCGGTGACTATATAAATTTTCTTTATTATTTCCTCTCAGGAAGCCTCATGCTTGCCTGGGACAGACCGACAATGAAAATGTTTTATAAAAATTTGTCAGATGATTTTTCCGTGTTTACTTATAATACAGTAGGAAAATTCATGGAAACATTTAAACTCTATCCGGCGGCTGAAAATCTTTATAAAAAAGCCGTTACTGATACCAATCACAACGAAATTTTCTATAATAAAATGGGTGATCTGGCGTTAAAAAATAATAATCTTGAACTGACTGTGGACTGCTACAGAAAAGTTCTTGAAGCAAATAATTTAAACCGTGAAGTTCTGATAAAACTGGCAACAGTTTTGCAGACATACTTCCCTGAAAATACAGATGAAGCTATTGACTGCTACGAAAAACTTCTTGAGTTTGATATTGATAGCGCTCAAATATATTATGAATTGGGACATCTTTATTTGAGAAAAGAAGATAAGATTAATTCAGTTAGTGCCTTTAAACTTGCACTAGAACGCGATCCTGAAAACCCGTTCTATAACAACTCGCTGGCTTATGCCTACAGTAAAGCAGAACTGTACGATGATGCAATAGAGCATTATAAAAAAGCAATTGCGATTAATCCTGATGCGGAATGGACATCAATTGTCTGCCATGCTCTCGGTTCGCTTTATGCAGAAGTTAAAGGCAATATTGAAGCTGCTGTTTCAACATATCAGGCAGGTATCATCTTAGACCCGAACAATTACGATTTGTATATTGCACTCGGAGATGTGCATATGGCAGAATACGACTTAGATAGTGCTATTCGGGCTTATTGTGACGCAATTACGCTTAATCCTGACAATTACCGTGGTTATTCAAAGGCGGGTATTGCATTATGGGAAAAGGATTATGTTGAAGAAGCGCTTGTTTCTTATCATAAAGCAATTGAATTAAATCCTGTCAATGAATTTGCGCAAAACAATCTTGGAATAATCTATCTTGACGGGCTAGGGGATGCCGAAGCGGCGTTAGAATATTTTGAGGAAGCAATTGAATTAAACCCGAGTTACACGCTGGCTTATTTCAATGCCGGCCGCGCAAGCCAGACTCTTGGTTTTATTAATGATGCGGCAAATTATTACCAGATGGCAATTGATTTGAACAAAATAACACATGATCTTGATGAAGATGATGTAAGAAACAGACTTCACAAATTGTTTGAAATTTAACACGCAAATTCATTTGAGCTTGTATTATGATTTTATTTACCTAAAACAAACTCAGCTGTTCCTGTTTTGCGAAGTGTTTTTTTAAAAACGAAGGTCTGTGATAGGGAGTTAAGCCGTATTTATCAATTGCGTCAAGATGTTCTTTTGTCAGATATCCGGCATTTTTTGCCCAGCCGTATTGTGGGTATTCTGCATCCAATTTTTCCATATATCTGTCGCGTGTGACTTTGGCAAGAATACTTGCTGCTGCAATTGCAGCGGATTTACTGTCGCCTTTAATCACACATCTTTGCGGATATGTGTAATTTTTGATTAATTTATTTCCGTCAACCAGTGTCAAAATACGTGCGTCCTGCGGCAATTTCTCCGCAACCTCAAGGCATGCCAGACGCATTGCTTTGAGTGATGCGTTTAAAATATTGATTTTCTCAATCTCTCCAACTTCAACACAAACAATTGAATTTACTGTATTTTCAAGAATTATATCATATAAAGCTTCCCGTTTTTTCTTTGTCAACTGTTTACTGTCATTGAGCGGCAAGAGTTTTTCTAAAAGCTCTTCGCAAGGTTCTTTATCAAAACACACGGCAGCCGCAAAAACCCCGCCGGCAGCAGGTCCGCGTCCCGCTTCGTCAGTACCTGTTATATGTTTTCCCTGATTATAATCAAATTCAAAAAGTTGTTTTATATGTGTGTTATCTGTTTTCATTTGTTTAAGTTTCGTTGTTTTCATCGCCTACAAATTCATCAAGTATGAATTTGCCGATTTTCCCCTCTCTAAAGTCGCGTAAAATATAAATTGCTGTGCGTTCAAGATCCGGATATCCGCCGGATGCAATCCAGTTGCGCGCAAGTGCAATATCTTCTATCGTTAAATTTTCGACTTTATAATAAGTTTTAACCTGTTCTGGATATCTTTTTTCCAGCAATGCAAGAAGTTCATTAGCTACAGGAATATTAGAATAAGCGTTTTCGGACACGGCATTAACAAACGCCAATTTTTTTGCCCTTATTTGATCCTCCTGCTTCATCGGGATAATCCCCGGAGTATCAAGAAGTTCAAGCTGCGGGTTAATTCTGACCCACTGCTGCTGGCGGGTAACGCCGGCTTTTGCTCCGATTTTGGTTTTAGAAGAGCGTGTTAATTTATTGATGATACTGGATTTACCAACATTCGGCATGCCCACAACCATAACCCTTGCGGGTCTGCGTAAGAGTCCTTTTGCCATTATCGCCTGAATACGCGGTTCTGATAGCTCTACTGCTTTTTTTACAATTGTATTTAAATCTTTTGAATTTTTGGCATCTGTCGGGATTACCGGAAAGCTTGTTTTTTCTTCCAATATATTAATCCATTTTTGAAGTTCTTTTTTATCGGTTAAATCCGCTTTATTAAGCAAAATTAAACGGGGCTTATCGCCTAAAAGCCCCGTTATATTATCATAAGTACTTGATAAAGGTAATCTCGCATCAACTACTTCAATCACGGCATCAACCAGTGAAAGCTGCTGCTTCAATTGTTTTTCAGCTTTAGCTATATGTCCCGGATACCAGTGAATGTGAAGTTTATCTTTTTTCAATTTTTTCCTTAATACGAGTTGCTTTACCTGAACGTTCTCTTAAATAGTACAATTTAGAACGTCTTACATCACCGCGTCTGAGAACGTTAATTTTTTCAATTCTTGGAGAGTTGAGCAAGAATACACGTTCTACACCAACGCCTTGAAATACTTTTCTTACGGTAATAGTTTTATTCAAGCCAGCACCGTGTTCTTTGATAACAGTACCTTCAAAAGCCTGAGTTCTTTCTTTATTACCTTCAACGATTCTGACGAAAACTTTAACGGTATCACCAGGATTTACGTCAGCGATTTCTTCTTTCAGATAAGATTTTTCCAATTCTTTAATAATAGGGTTCATTTTAATTTTCCTTTATATTTTATATTTCGTACTTTAGTCTAAATTCCTTAATCGGTGAAAACGTTTTTCCACACAAAACACACCGACGCACGTTCGTAGATTTATGTTAGTATAAATAATTTAAAATTTCAAGTAGCTTTTAAGATTTTGTAATATAATAAAATCAAGGCGGTAGAGATATGGCAGGCGATTATAAAAAACTGTTGAAGAAAAAGAAAAAAGTTTATGCTGACCCGAAAACCATGGGCGTGAATATTGATAAGAATGAGTATTATGAGATTGTACTTTCAAATTCAGCGCATCCGGAAAAAAGATAGTTAATCAATGTTTTAAAATTGTAAAAATATTATTCTTATCAGCCTTTCGTGTTACAATTCATATTGTGAGGTAACTATGGCAGATAAAATTATTATATTTTCCGGTAAGCAATATTCAGGCAAAGACACAGCAGCAAAAATTATGCTTGAAAAAATGCCGGAGTACAGCAGATGTGCAATGGGTGATATTATAAAACTGACTTACGGAAAACAAAAAGGAATTACTTACGAAGAAATAGAGCAAAATAAATCGCAATACCGTCAGGATTTGATTACACTGGGAAATTGGGGACGCTCCCAGTCACCTGATTACTGGCTGAAAAAAATTATAGAACAGCCAGGAAATATAATTGTAACAGATGTGCGTGTAAAGTTTGAGTATGAAACATTCAAAAATGCCGGAGCTATTACAATACGTGTTGATGCCTCAAGAGAAACCAGAGCCGCGAGAGGTGAGCTTGTTGGTGAAAATGATATTACAGAAACCGGTCTTGATGATGTTAAAGAGTGGGATTATCTCATTGATAATAATGGCAGTTATGAAAATCTTACAGAACAGGTTGATAGTATAATCCGTGATATTCGCGCAAAATCTGCTATTCCTTATTAGAAAATAAATATTTTCTACAACTAAAGTATGAACTTTTGTAAAAAGTATTAAAGTTTTTTTCATGTCATGCCGTATATAATTACAAAGACATGTAGTAGATAAGGAATGAAATTTCATGGATAATAAAGATACGCAAAATGGTGTTTCACTGTTCGGGCAGTCTGAGTACCTCATGGGGCAGGATCCTCTTGAGGAGATTTTTGCGCTCAATCTCGGTGATTTTTTATCTGAACACCTGATTTCTGAGGATTTGGCTAAAAAAATCGGATCCAATGTTAAAGATAAAAAAGCAGGTTTGAAAAATCAGCTTTCAGAACTTATATCTATTTATTCGTTACAAAATACTCTTTGTGTTCTCAGTTTTGACACAAAAGAAGATTATGCGATTTACACCTCAATTGCTCAATCTATAGCGCAGATGCTTGAAGTTCCCTGCTGTCAAATATATTTGAACAAAGATATTGCAAAAGGATTGGAAAATACAGATAAAAAACTTTCACTTGCAGGTGTTTGCGGTAAAGAACAGCCTGAAATGTATCAAATTACGGAAATGGCTTTCAATTCCAAAGATTTGACATCAGCCAATAATGTAACTGCTGTTCCTATGTACAGCCACCTTAATACAATAGGTGTTATTACTCTGTATTCAGAAAAACCTATTCAAAAAGAGTATATTGAACTCGTTGAAAGTATTGCAAATTTATTTGCGACTTCAATAACTTTGCAAAGTGAAATTGATATAACACATAAACTTATAGAAGATGAAAATTCGACTGTGGGTGATTTGCAGCATATAAGGGCAGAGTTAACCGCTTTAATCGGCGATTTGTGTGATTATCAGCAGGCATTTGTGGAAAGACTTGCCAATGCTGTTGATGCCAAAGGTCAATATAAAGTGTCACATTCTAAGAATACCGCAAATCTTGCACGTCAAATCTGTCGTGAACTCGGATTGAACGAAAAAACAACCGACTTGATTTACTATGCAGGGCTGCTGCTGAATATCGGTAAAATAGCTTTGCCGGAAAAAATGTTTGCAACAAACGGAAAACTTTCACCGGAAGATTTGAAACGCATCAAAAATCACTCAAATATCGGTGTTCATTTCCTTATGAACATAAATTTCTTATCAGAAGTAGTTCCGTATATTACTTACCAAACAGAACGTGTTGACGGTTCCGGTACTCCGGAAGGTTTGAAAGGTCAATCAATTCCGTTCGGTTCAAGAATAATAGCGGCGGCAGATGCGTTTTCAGCAATGACTTCTGACAGACCATACAGAAAAGCGATGTCTAAACAGCAGGCTTTAGAAATTATGCAGAACGAGGCGGGAAGTAAGTGGGACAACGATGTTGTTCAGGCTTTAGCCCATATTATATAACATAAAAGGTGAGTTCAAAAAACTCACCTTTTTAAAATTTATTGAATAATACTAAAAGCAACTATATCATCAATACTGACATTTAGCCAATCATACCGGAAACAAATATAATCATTGCATTCACATGCATCTTCATCACACGCGCAATAATCTTCCAAACGGCAGATTAATGCGTTTTCCAACGTCAGATATTCGTCATTACACTCATCGCAACGACCTTCTGCTTTAAAAACATTGCCGTCGATTTTTAAATGGCTTGTAAAAACCGTAATTTTATTTGATTCACTTGATTCCATAATTTTATCAATAGTTTTTAAAAGTTTTTTAGACATGGCATTTTCCCTCCTTTACTGTGGATATTATAATCGGGAATTTTTCAAAAATTATGCTACAAAACAGCAATAGAATAGTGGAATTTTAAAAATACGACAATGAGAAATATTATATTTAAAATGTTTGTGCTATTATAAAATCACTATGAACGGAGATACCAGACACTATATAAAAGAGTTATTAAATATTGCCCTGCCAATTATAATGGGGAATTTGGGTTTTATTTTAATCGGAGCCGGTGATGTCTTGATTGCCGGCAGACATTCAACTGATACACTTGCTGCAATAAGTATTGCAACAGCTATAACCAATTGTATTTTAACATTCGGAATAGGGCTTATTGCGAGTGTGTCCCCGCTTTTGTCAAACTTTAGGGGAGAAAATAAATCCGCAAAAAAATATTTTTATCCAACAATAAGATTTTCAATGATACTGGCAGTGATAACGGCGATAGCTGTATTCTTGTTTGTACCGGCTATAGATCATATGGGATTTGAAGCAAAACTTGTACCGCATATAAAAGAATACATGATAATTACTGCGCTAAGCACATTCGGGGCTTATCTGCATGCCTGCTTGAAGGAATTTTTGCAGGCATTTGAGATAGTATTGTTCCCGAATCTCGTGACAGTATTCTGCGTATTTTTGAATATAGCACTTAACATAATTCTTGTATTTGGGTGGGGACCTATACCTTCACTTGGTGTAGTCGGACTTGCTATTGCAAGTTTTGTTGTGCGCTATGTTATGGGATTTGCGTTATTAATTTATTGTCTTAATATGATGTCATTCAGGGATTATCATGATAAAAGTTATTACAGAAGCCTGTTAAAAATAGGTTTTCCTATATCAATGGCAGTGCTGGTCGAATTTGTTGCATTTAACAGTATAGCAATATTTATGGGCAGAGCTGCGGGTGTATATGCAGCAGCGCAAAACCTTGTTTGTACACTTACAACGGTATCTTTTATGGTGCCTCTTGCCGTTTCCAATGCGATTGCTGTTAAAGTAGGATTTGCAAACGGTGCAAAAGAATTTAATGATCTTAAAAAATATTCAGTAATTGGGATTTTGATATCTGTTGGATTTATGATTTGCAGCGGCATGATATTCTGTTCTTTCCCTGAGTTTCTGGTAAGACTGTTTACAAAAGATCCTATACTTGTCACAATAAGTGTACCTGTACTTTACATTGTTGCGATATTCCAAATTTTTGACGGATTACAAATAGCGCTTGCTGGTATATACAAAGGAATTAAAAAGACTAAAATAGTTTTAATTGCTAATTTTTTGGGATACTGGCTTATATCAATACCTTTAGGATACTGGCTTGCATTCGGACAAAAGATGAAACTTCTTGGTTTCTGGTACGGACTTTTGTGCGCGGCGATTGCGCTATGCTTATTTATGCTGCTTATGCTCTCCAGATACTTTAACCGATTAAAACTTGATTTTATGCAGGCAGAATAAAAAAACTGGTATTTTTGCCTGTTTTGTGCTAACATAGTTGCATATGGAGGAAAATAACATGCACGTTGAACAAAAAACATTTATTGCCGTCAAACCGGACGGAGTAAGAAGAGGATTAGTGGGTGAAATTATCAACCGCTTTGAAAAAAAAGGTTACAAACTTATTGCAATGAAAATGCTTGATGTTACAGCAGAACAGGCAGCAAAACATTATGAAGAGCATAAAGGTAAACCGTTCTATGACAGATTAATCGAATATATTCAGAGCGGACCTGTGGTTGCGATGGTTTGGAAGGGTTATAATGTTATACAGGGGGCAAGACAGCTTATGGGCGTTACTAACCCGTTAGAGGCACAAGTTGGTACGATAAGAGCGGATTTTGCGCTTGTAAAAGAATACAATGTCGTTCACGGATCTGACAGCCCTGAAAGTGCTGAACGCGAAATATCTATCTATTTTTCACCGGATGAAATTTGTGATGAATATGAAAATATGGCAGAAATTGTTATTGAAAAATTAGATGAATAATTATGAAAGATACCGCTTTAGAAAATTTTAGTTATGAATTAGTACACACCTGTAAACAAACAGGAGCCCGCGCAGGGATTTTGAAAACTCCGCACGGGATAATAAAAACACCTATATTTATGCCGGTGGGGACTAATTCCGCTGTCAAAACTTTGACAAATGATCAGATAGAAGCAACCGGGGCGCAAATAATTCTTGCGAACTCTTATCATCTCTATTTAAGAGCAGGGTCAAATTTAATCAGACAATTCGGCGGTATTCACGGATGGATGAACTGGAATAAACCTGTACTGACTGATTCCGGTGGTTTTCAGGTGTTTTCACTCTCAAATTTACGTAAAATAACAGAAGAAGGTGTTGAATTTACCGATCCTAAAGACGGAAAAAAACATTTTATCAGTCCCGAAGTTTCAATGGAAATACAGCAGGATATCGGAGCAGATATTATAATGGCGTTTGATGAATGTGCGCCGTATCCTTGTGATTATGACGTTGCCAAAAGTGCAATGGAGCGCACTCACCGCTGGCTAGAAAGGTGTTTTCAGGCTAAAACCAATCCGTATCAGGCATTATTTCCTATTGTTCAGGGCGCGTTTTTTGATGATTTAAGAAGGGAAAGTGCAAAAGTAATTTCAACATTTGATGCTGTCGGATATGCAATAGGCGGTGTTAGTGTCGGTGAACCTGATGATATTAAGCGGCATTTTGTTGAGTTGACAGCTCCGCTGCTGCCGTATAATAAACCGCGTTACCTTATGGGCGTCGGGACTCCGGAGGATCTGCTGGACGGTATCATATCCGGTGTTGATATGTTTGACTGTGTGCTGCCGACACGCAATGCGCGGCACGGATCTTTCTTTACCTGGGAAGGAAAACGTAATATCAAAAATAAAGAATTTTCTTATGATAACAGACCGCTTGTTGAAGGGTGTGACTGTTATGCCTGCAAAAATCATTCTCGTGCTTACATACGACACTTGTGGCGCTGCGGTGAAAGCACTGCCGCAACACTTTTGTCTATCCATAATATTAAGTTTTTGGTTGACTTTTCTCAAAAATGCCGTGAAGCTATTTTAAACGATGAGTTCGGTGATTTTTATAACAAACATTACGCAAAATTGTTCAGCCGCAAACAAGATGATTAATGACTAATTAAAAAGCACCTTGCGGTGCTTTTTTTAATCATCATCTTTTTCTTCTTTAGCCGGCGGCTCATTTTTAGGTGTTTCAATCTTTTCTTGTTTATTTTCCGGTTTTTCTGCCGGCTTAGCGTCCGATTTTGCTGCTGATTTATCTTCTGTTTTTTCTGTTGGTTTCATGTCCGGTTTATTTGATTTTTCGTCAACTTTTTTGTCTTTATCCGGAGCTTCGTCTTTCAGATATACTATCGGATTTGCGTCGTGTTTTTCAAATAAATTGTTCAGTCGTTTTGCATTATTCATACCAAAACCTATAACAGATGCCACTGCACCAGCTGCACCAAAAAGAATTACTGATAAACCTTTTAACAACACATTAGCTTTTTTGGATGCAAGTCCGCCTAATAACATTGCACCTGCGGTAATGGCGCAAGATGCTATTCCGTTAGCTGTGCGCTTGTTTTCTTCTTTTTTATAATCAGCAATAAATTCGTCTGCTTTTTCTTTTGGTACAGAATAGTGAGTGACTACATCTTTTCCAAAAAATTTGTTTTTTGCATCGACCTGAACTCTGCCGCCGTCAAGTGGTTTTACTACTTCTACTGATAATGCCATTTTAACTGACCTCCATTTTTCTATTTTATACTCTCGGGATTTTGACCCGTGACTTCTTCCACATTATGATTTTTCATATTTATTTGTTCTAACTTGTTGTTAAAATTCTTATCAGCTTTTTTGCTGCCAAAGAGTGCTAACAACCCGACGCCGACACCGGATAATACCTTGCCGAGTGTACCGAACTTCAATACCGCCCCGACAAGCAAACCAATACCGGCACTCAGAAAGTATGTCATTATATTCTGGAATTTACGGTTAGTGTTAAGAGTTTGTTTTTGCGCAATAAATTTGTCTGCCTTTTCCTGCGGGGCAACGTAATAGCGCTCAACAGGATGTTTTTTTGTACCTGATTTCTCCTGTATCAGTACCCTGTTGTTTTCTAAATTTCTTACTACACTAACACTTAAAGACATACTACACCTTATATTACATTTTCATAAAAACATATAAAGCTAAAAATTTGCTATTCTAAAGCCTTTTCAACCCTAAAACGTAACATAACTTAATTAAGGTATTCATTCAGTTTACCGCTTTTGTGGAGTGCTTCCAGATCAGTGTAGCCGCCGACATATTTGTCATTAATAATAATCTGCGGCACGGTTGAAATTGAACGATTAAAGCGTTTAGCCAATTCTTCACACATTTGGTCAAACGAATCTGACACATCGTGTTCTGAGTATTCCAGATTTAGCATTTTGAGTAATTTTTTTGCCTTAATACAATAAGGGCAGGTCTGTGATGTATAAATTTCGATTTTGTTCATATCTTTATCCTGTCTTTTTTTGTTCAAAGTCTTTACCGCCAACGATTTTTAAGTGCCGTTGCGCACCTTCTCCAACAGATTTTGAGATTAAGTTGTGCTGTTCGACTAATTCATGCTGCAACTTTCTTATGTGCTGGTTTTGCGGCTGGAGCTCTATATTGTCTGCTCCGGCAAGGATTTTGGTTATAGCTGCTTTGGCTTCATCTAATGCTCGCTCTGCCTCGTCGTAATACCCCTGTAAGGTTTCTACTTCTGTTATATCAAGCGCTTCTTTTAAAACTTTTTGGATTTGCGCCATAGAATTTGTTTTGATGTAGAAAATCCGCAATCTGTAATCGTTTGCAGTGCTAAGGATTTTTGCCCCGCCTTTTGCAAAGTTTTTGTGCGCTATTACGATATCTGCTTCATCAATATTTCTTGTAATCTCGACATTCAGATCCAGCCGCTCAATGATTTTTTCAACAATACTCCTTGAGACTGCATAAAGATAAACTTTTTTGAAATTTTTAACTTCATCAACGTATTTTTGGCGTGAGAATGAGAATTTTAAACTATCTTCCGGTTTGATTTTTTCTTCAAGCCTGTGAATTTCTTCTGTTATAGTCGGATGAGTTTTTTCTTGTTGTGACTGTTCTATCGGTTTATCTTCATAAGTTTTGTCGACTTTTCTTATTTCCGGTCTTATTGGCCAGCCGCGTAATATATAATCAACAGCTTCTGCGGTATCTTTATACACCGCAAGTGTATTTCTGTCTAAGATTTCTATAACTATGTCGAATGTAGGTTGTTTTTCACGTTCAAGAACTGTTTTTTGCGATGCGCGGCGTTTTGCCTCGTCATCACCCAAGGTTACTGATTGAACCCCCCCGACCAAATCAGAAAGTGTCGGGTTTTTAATTAAGTTTTCAAGACTGTTACCGTGCGCGGTAGCGATTAACATAACACCGCGTTCGGCAATTGTTCTTGCTGCTTGAGCTTCTGCTTCTGTACCTATTTCATCAACAACAATAACTTCCGGCGTATGGTTCTCAACAGCTTCAATCATAATATCTTTCTGAAATTCCGGTTGTCTTACCTGCATACGTCTGGCATGCCCTATCGCAGGATGCGGCGTATCCCCATCGCCTGCTATTTCGTTTGATGTATCAACGACGACAACACGCTTGCCGAGTTCATCAGCGACAAGACGGGAAATTTCTCTTAATTTAGTTGTTTTACCAACCCCAGGACGCCCGAGAAATAGAATACTTTTGCCCATCATACAAATATCTTTTATACAAGCAATTGTCCCCGTAACAACTCTACCGATTCTGCACGTGAGGCCGATAATTTTTCCTTGCCTGTTCCGTATCGCACTGATTCTGTGGAGTGTTCCGGGGATCCCTGAACGATTATCCGATGTAAATTCCTGAACATGACTTGTTATGAATGAAATATCCTCATCAGTAACAGTATCATTGCCGAGGTATTCTATTTTACCTCCCGAATGTCTTATCTCAGGCGTTCGTCCGATATCAAGAACAATTTCGATAACATCCTCAAGTTTTTCGTAACTGAGGTATTGCTTGACTCGCTCTGGCAAGATGTTTACTAATTTGTCAATATCGTTCTGAAATTCAAGGTTGCTCATGCTTTTTCTTCGCCTTTCTTATTTTGATATTCAATTGTATATATTCAAAATATGATTATTGGCTGAATTATTTTCTCTCCTATTATTATTATACCACTTTTTATCCAAATTTCATCATTCTAAAGAACTACATCTGTAGCAATTTTACAAAATTTAACAGTTTTAAAGATTAAAGTTTGGTTGTATTTATGCTTGAATAGTGGTAAGAGGAAAGCTTATGGATAACCGAGAAATTTTATTAAGCATGGTGAATGATTACAGTCAGCTTGAAGATGTTGCAGCAATTGTACTTGGCGGTTCTTCTACTGCCAAAATAGCGGATAATCATTCTGATTATGATATTTATATTTATGGTGAGCAGGAGCCGCCGGTAGATGAGCGGCGTAGAATTGCACAAAAATATGCTGATTATATGGAAATTGATAACCATAATTTTGAAACCGGAGATGTATATATTCTGAGAGAAACTTCTAAGCCTGTTGATATTATGTATAGAACTTTAAGCAGTATTGAAGCGAATATAAAGTGGGTGTGGGAGGAATGTAACGCGTCATTAGGGTATACCACCTGTTTTGTGGATAATGTTAATAAATCGGAGATACTTTTTGACAGGACTGGGTGGTTTAAAGCATTACAGCAAAGGACTTGTACACCGTATCCGGAAAAACTTGCTCTAAACATCATAAAAAAGAACTTTGCTTATTTAAAAGATGCGATGTTTTCTTTTTATGATCAGTTATTTTCGGCGGTAAAAAGACAAGATTATGTTAGTATCAATCATAGAACGGCTGCATTTTTAGCAAGTTATTTTGATGTAATTTTTGCATTAAACAGGGTTATGCATCCTGGAGAGAAGCAGTTGGTTAGATTTGCATTGAGTCATTGTAATTTGCTGCCTGAGGATTTTGCACGTGATGTAGATATTCTTGCAATGAGTGATGCGCAGAAAAGGTTAGATAAAGCAGCTGATATGGTGGAAAAATTAAGAAAAATAATTTAAGCAGTTTTTTTGCGGTATAATAAATGTGGTTGACAGCCGGTTGTAAAACTGAATATAAAAAAGCCTTAGGGCATAGCGGCAAAAGCCGCATTTGGCCTTGTAGCTCAGTAGGATAGAGCGACGGTTTCCTAAACCGGTGGTCGCGGGTTCGACTCCCGCCAGGGTCACTTTTCCACCCCCGCTATTTCAATGGCAGGGGTGAGAAAGTAATAGATACTCCAGATAAGCGGGGGGCACTTAGTGCCAGGTGGCTTTGTTTAATATCTTATTCTCCTGCATCAGTAAACCATTCCAGCAGCGGACGAATCTCTCCAAACTCCAGTCCTTGTACTCCCTTTAAAATTTCGTGTTCAAAATAATTGAGGCTCAACGAATGTTTTACAGGGGCTTCCACGCCATACACCCGAAACCTCTCAAGGCTGACAGTCCCGTTTTCAAGCACTTCTGAATAATTTAATCCGTTTTTACTGCATTCCGGCAATTTGATTACACATTTACCATTCTTATCTTCAAACGACGCAAGCCCGTGTGTGCGGCAAATTATCCCGCGTCTTGGGTACAAGCTGCATTTGTTCTGAATAAGAAAAGGGCATTTGTGCATAAATCGCCCACGGTATTGCTTTTTGGCAAGTTTTAATTTTTTAATCTCTTCGCGAATAATTTTTTGTGTTTTTGCCGGTAATTCCGGAAAACCTGACATTAAATATTCCATTTCAAGACGTGAAAACGGATATTCTCCAATTTCACAGCAAGCAGTGCAGCCGGCATGGCAATGTATAAACGGCTGTTGTTCTTCAAAACACTTATTCAGATAACGATCAATAACTTCCAGATATGTTTTATATAACTCAAGCATTGACAAGTGCCGCTTTAATTGGTTTTCTGCCACAGGATTTATCTTCATCGCAAAAACCGAGTCGTTCACATTTTGGGACAAGATACGGTTTTAACCACGGTTCTTCTGCTATAAGTGCATCACACATCTTTTTAACAAGAAGTCTTATTTCATACTGGGCGCGTGTGCATAATCTCAAATTCGCAAGGTGAATCATTTCCCGTAAATTCAAACTTGCAACCATTGAACTTGCCGCAGCATTTGGAAGAACAAATCTTGCGTCTTCTGCCGGTATTCCTGCGTCAACAAATTTTTGATATTGTTCGGAAATTTTTCCCATAAATTCAACAAACTCTGCTTTCAGTGATTCGTTTTTTTCTATAGTCGGAGGTATTATATAATCAAATTGCCCTTTTTCTTTTACATATCGCTGTGATTTTTGCGAAAAGGACATATGTCTGTGTCTGACAAGCTGGTGTGTGCAGGCGCGGGAAACATTAGCTATTGCAAAACTAACCTGAATATGTTCAATGGTTGAATAATGCCCTGATGAAATAACGCGTTCTATCAACTTGAGCATTTTTTCTGGATCATCCGTACTGTTATAAATATTTATCGGATAGTCCGCACTGTAACAGGTTCTGCACGCGGTATAAACAGTCTTTAGCATATTATCCGGTTTTGAAATTAAATTAACCACAGGTTCATTGTTTTGCTGCATATTTCTCTCCTTTTAAAAAGACAGCCCGTAATTGATTGTCACGGGCTATCTTATTCAAATAAACTATAATATTTTTATTTTTTGTTACCGTAACGTTTGTTGAATCTTTCAACTCTACCTTCTGAGTCTAAGATTTTTTGCTGACCTGTATAGAACGGATGGCAGTTGCTGCAAATTTCAACTGTAATATCGTCTAAAACAGAGCCTGTTTCAATTTCGTTACCGCATACACATTTGATTTTCATTTTTTTGTATTCTGGATGTATTCCGTCTTTCATTTTTAAACCTCATTTCTTTAGCTCAAGATTCCAAACTTGATTTATTTCGACTACTATTACATTATATCTCTAAATTTTTAAAGTGCAAGCAAATTTTACGAAATATTTATGATAGAATTGTTATATGAAAAAGAGAAAAATTTTAGCGCTGGTTATAACGGTTATACTGCTCGGGGTGATTTTTTATAAGATTAACTGGGCTGAACTTTTACAGACATTCAGAGAGTTTAATTTTAAAAATATGATTTGGATAGTTCCGCTTTATGTTCTGACGCTTTATTTACGTGGAATACGCTGGAAGGCGCTGCTTTTGAACAACCCGAACTATTCGAGTCTGCATCTTGGGGAGGTTTTTACGGTAGGTAGTATGCTAAATATCTTTTTGCCTGCAAGAGCTGGCGATGTTTATCGGGCTTATTATCTCGGAACAGTTAAAAAAGAACGCAAAATGAAGGTTTTCGGTTCAATCATACTTGAGAGGATTTTTGACGGAATTTGTGTGTTTTTAATCTTGTTGACTGCTATTTTATTATATTGCCGCGAACAGTGGATTTTAAATCTTGCTTACGGTATCGGCGCATTATTTATCGGCAGCCTGATTGTATTCTATCTTATTTTTAAATTTAATAAAATAGATTTGATTTGTGAAAAACTGACCGCCTTGGCAGCTAACCTGCCTGAAAAATCAGCAGCTTCAGCCAAAAATTTAATTCATAAAACCTGCAACTACATAGATTCTTTTATTGAAGGTTTTGAGGTCTTGGACAATATACGATGTACCTTGATAACTTTTATTTCAAGCCTTATAATCTGGGGGACAGAATGCTATGTCGCATATCTTATAATCGACAGTTTCGATCTTGGATTGGGGCTATCTGCCGGGCTGTTTGTGCTGAGTTTGATATCTTTTTCCACAATGATACCGTCAACGTCGGTATTTTTAGGACCGTATCAGTATGCTTATATTCTTGCCCTCGGAATATTTAACATCCCGAAATCAACAGCGCTCGCTGTATCTACTGTGCATCAGGCTATATTAATGCTTATGCTGACAGTTATAGGCGGGTATTATTTGTTTAAATTTAATATTTCTCTCAATGATGTTAAATCATCAGAAAATGAATAAATATCTGATAACAATATAAAAAAGACCGCCTGTTTTAAACAGACGGCCTCGGAGAATTGTATGAAAAAAACTACATTTTTGTTACTGCATCAAAAACAGTTTGGAAAGCTTCAGGATCTCTTACAGCCATATCAGCAAGCATTTTTCTGTTAACAATTACGTTAGCTTTTTTGCAAGCATTAACGAATCTTGAATAACTCATGCCGCGTTCTCTAACAGCTGCATTAATTCTGACAATCCATAAACGACGCATATTGCGTTTTGTTGTTCTTCTATCTCTGTATGCGTATTTTAAAGCCTTCATTACTGCAATATTAGCAACTTTAAAAATTCTGCTTCTTGCACCAATATAGCTTTTTGCAAGTTTTAATATTTTTTTATGTCTGTTACGACTTACATTACCACGTTTTACTCTCATTGTTCCTCCTATCTAGAATACTTCTTGTACGGTAACTCTTTTGATATCAATTTTACGTGTGAAGGTGAAATTGATACAGTTTTGAAAATACGGCGCTTTCTAGAAGAAGATTTGTGTTGGAGCAAGTGGCCGATACCTGCCTGTCTTCTTGTAATTTTACCTGTTGCAGTTACTTTGTAACGTTTTGCAGCAGATTTGTGAGTTTTCATTTTTGGCATTTTAATCTCCTTTAATTTTGCTAACAACAAGCCTTTGGCATACCAAAGCCATAAGACTGTAAATACAGTATATTATGCAAAAAACAAAAATGCAAGTGAATTGTTAACAATTTTAAAAAGTTATAGCAAGTCCGGAATAAACATCTTTAATCGGTACATATTTAGAAAGAAGGAGTTTAGTTTCCAAATCGCAGCAATGACAAGGATATACAGCCGGAACGTGTTCTCTCAGCAGATATTCACCTATTGCTTTAATGTCATTTTCGTGATTATTCCCTATGTAGATGCCTCCTATAATCGCGGCAATTCTATCTTCATTGGTTACTTTTTTGGCATATTCCGCAATATTTATTAATCCGGAATGCGAACAGCCGGAAATGATTACAAGACCGTCAGGAGAGGTGTAAACAAGAGAAGAATCATCTCTGTGACGATAGCGGGTTTCATCTTTAACCGGTATTTCTCCTAAAAATAATATGTTATCTGTTATATAGCGCGGGTCTTTTGTAAGCGAAACGTCAAATAAATCACATAATTGCGGAATATTTTTATTTGCAAGAGTATCTTCTTGCAGCGGTTTCATAATATCAGGGTGCGCCGTAACCCGTTTTACGCATATCGGGAAGCCTACGCGTGATATTTTCAGATAAAGACTTTGAAGTCTTGCCAGTCCGCCTGTGTGGTCAACATGCCCGTGAGATAACACAATATCCGTAACATCACTTAGATCAATTCCAAGCTGATAGGCATTTTTAATAAACGCATCACTGTAACCGCAATCAAAAAGGATTTTTCTATAGCCATCCTCAATACAGAATGACAATGCCGGTTCTGCGCATAAAAAATGTGCAATATTTGAATTGTTATCTACTAATACTGTTAGGCGCATATAGATTTTAACTCCAATTACTCAATCCCGTATTTATATTATATAATATTTTTATAAAAAAAACATCATTCTAAAGAATTAATACTTTTTAATGGAAAAGTGTTACATTTTTAATTATTTTGGGTATAATAATAGTACATTTACCATAGCCGAAGTGAATTGTACTTAAAAAGCGCAGGGAAAAAATGATTAGTGAAAAATTAAAAGGAAAAGTCACAGGAGTATACACACGCCGGTGGTACGATGAAGATCCGGAATTGTCACGTATTGTTGCAAAACTTGAGTATGCCGAAGAAGAAGTCAAGACCAAGGTGGCAATGCTTATTATAAAAAACATAATAGATAAAAATGTTATGACATTGGATTACGAGAATATAAATGACCTTCTTGATGCAATATACGCCGGTTACGCCGATTCTCGGCGTAACCGGTGGTATGACGTTAATTCAACTGTTCGTACTGCAATGCAAATGTTGCACGATCTGCCTTATGAAGCCCGATGTTCTGTGGCACTTGAAATAAAAAATTCACACAAATATATTTGTATATTTCCTATTTAAAATTTAACGATTTGTTTAGTATATAGCAACCTCTATAAAATTAAGGCTGATATATTTTATATCAGCCTCTTGTCGTATAATTAAATTATTTTCCAGTCTGTCTGAGTTATAAAAACATCAGAACTTCCAGCTAATAATTGCGTTAACTCCCCAATTTTTGCCGGAATTGTCTTTTATATCCTGCAAATTATACCGTTGAACCTCTAGAGAAAGTGAGGTTTTATCCGTTAATTTTTGAGTTGCTCCGGCAAAAATGCCTGCACTGTTTGTCCATTGATTTGTTTTGTAATTATATTTCCCGACATAATGCGGATTGGCATACAAAGTGGTTTTGTTATTCAGCGGAATATTTACACTCAACGGTGAATATCTTATCTGGGTTGCTGCGCTTTTTACTCCTACAGTGTTTCTTACACGTAAATTCTGGTTAAATAATCCTTTATCATCGTAATTATATGTACCTTTGAAATCCAGTACCCCCATAGCATCTTTTGTAAAATCCGTTCCGACACCTAAAAATACTCCGGCTGACCCTCTTAAACCTGAGGCTTTTTCTTCGACACCGGCAATTGTCAGATTTGTACCGTCAAAATTCTGATAAGAACTGATAGAGGTATTTCCTTTAAGACCATCCATTCCCATAAAAAATTCTCCTGAATTTCCCCGTATATTTATATAAAGGATTTTTATTCAGGAGAATTGCTATTTTATAACTAAAAGTTACAAATATTAAGATGCAAGTAAGAAATCCGCTAATTTGGATTCTGTTCTGCCGTTAAGCGTTTTGTTGATTTTTTGGAGTTTTTGTCCGATTAATTCCATATTATCTGTCCAGACAAAGTTGTCGAGAACATATTTTTCTGCTTTGTTGAAATCGCCGTCTATCTGTATACGTACAATTTCGACCAGCATTTCTTTTGCGATCGGCACAACTTTGTCGATATTAACATGGATTTTCCCGTCAATAATGTCATAGGCGCCGCGTTCGGCAAAATATTTGTTCTGCATAACTGTTCTGACACGGTGAGCCTGACTCATTGTCGGCTTGGATTTTAAGAAATTGTCGGTAATTGTTGTTACAATAATTTGTTTGCGTTGTTCATCTGTGTACATACCGAGTTCTGTCAATAAATCAACAAATGCAAGAGCGCCCATATCAGCTTTGTTTTCTTCTATTATGTTGCGATACTTGCCGAGTTTTTCACTGCCTTCACGCGGTCCTAAGGAGTGCGCGTTTTCATGACCTATTGTGAACCAGTGATCTGCTTCATTGTTGTAATATTTGTGCTGATCTTTATCTAAAATCGCGTCCAGTCTTTCCTGTAATTTTTTATAATCACTTACAAAGCGAATTTGTCTGTGGTAAACATTTCTTCGTCCGCCGCCTATGGTGAGTGAGAGTTTGTCGTCATTCGGAAGATTTTCCGCTAGTGTAATGCCGCCGCGATAAGCTCCGACATCACCTTTTACTGCTACTAAATCAACATCAACCATGGTTTGTTTTACATCGCCTTCAGTTGAAATATTTTGTGTGTATTCATCTTGGTAAGGCATGTTATCTGCGAGTTTAGGCAGATATTCTTTTATTGCAAGAAGGTCATGGGTGCCTTTTTTATTGATAATCCCAACACGACCGCCGAGAAAATCTTTCGGGATAGGAGAAATGTTGTTTTCGTCGAGAAGTTTTTTCAATTCCTCATTTTCTACAATGGTGCCGGTCATTTCATCTTCATAGTTTTCGCGGGTAATTGTAAATTCAAGGGGCGTATCCTGCAAAGTTGCCCATTTTTTATCTGCATAAGCATCTAACATAGGATCTGCCGTGCATAATGCTTTTGCCTGTAATTTTAAATATTCGTTAAAATCATCATTCGTTGATGTTTCGGCTGCTTTGTCAAGTTCATCCGCCATTTGGGCAAAATCGTCTTTAAATTTGTCTATATAATCGATTCCTGCAAGTTCATCACCGTCACGTTCCACGACAGAGCGCTGGGTGAGGATTTTTTTGACTTTATCTGCTTTTCCTTCTTTTAACATTTGGGTCAAAATCTGATGAAATTCTTCTTTTGATAAATCAGCAGGATAGACACCTTTGCCCGGAAGTTCTGTTATTCCTTTGGCAAGATTGATTTTTTGAGAAAGTGAATCTATTGCATTAATACCTTTTTGCGCATCAAACAGGATTTTTGTAAGTTCAGCCTGCTTGTTGCCGTTTGCTATTTCTTCTTCAAGATATTTTTTAAATCCTAAATTGTCATGACAATCTATCTGCATATTAATTTTTTCTAAGATATCAGCGGCTTTGACAAGATGTTTGAGGGCTTCCTTATCCCCCTCCGCCAGTTCAAGATATTCCGGCGCATCAACATCAAGCATCTTTTTTGTCATCAAATAGTCTTTGTTCGTGCGTTTTTCCAACTCTTCCATTGAGAGATTTAATTCGTATTTTGTCATAATGTTCTCCTAGTTTGAGTATTAACATAGATATTATAACATTTTGCGGCATTGTTTCAATATACTATATAGTGTATGTTGTTTTTATGCTATTATATACAGGAGGCAGGTTTATATGTATAAAAACAGATTTAAGGAGATTGATGAATTAAAAGCTAAAATAGATGGGTTTAGACCATTAAGTGCTGATGTTTTAAAACAAATCAGAGAATACTATAAAATCGGACTTACATATACATCTAATGCTCTGGAAGGAAATACTTTGGATTTGGCGGAAACAAAAGTTGTTCTGGAGGACGGACTTACAATCAGCGGAAAACCATTAAAGGATCATCTGGAGGCAGTGGGACATGCTCACGCTTATGATAAATTATTTGAATTATCAAAGAAGGACTTTATTTCTGAAGATGATATTAAAACTCTGCATAAACTTTTTTATTCAAAAATTGACCTTCAAAACGCAGGTGTTTATAGAGAAAACCCTGTAATTGTGACCGGGGCTGACATTGACTTTCCTTTACCTTCTGAAATTGAAGGTAAAAAGCAGGAGTTTATAGCTAAATTGCCGCAGATAAAACAAAATTCACATCCTGTTGAATATGCAGCAATGGTACATGTGTTGTTCGTAAATATTCATCCGTTTATAGACGGCAACGGACGTGTCGCAAGATTGCTTATGAATTTAGCACTGTTACAGTCAGGATATAATATTACAAGTATTCCGCCGGTTGTTCGTGCTGATTACATACGCGCATTGCAGGCTTCTAATAAAAATGATTACGAACCTTTTGTGAATTTTATTTCTGAAATGGTTTTTGAGGCGCAGAAAGAATATATAAGAATAATAGAAAGGTTACAGTAATTTTTATTTGTGGTAGGTTTCGCACTTGATTATCTTGAAGGCACGATAAATCTGTTCAACAAGAATAAGCCTTGCAAACTGATGAAGAAAAGTCATTTTTGACATGCTCAATTTGAAATTTGCTCTTGCGCTGACCTTAGGAGAAATCCCGCAGGAAGAACCAATGACAAAAACTATTTCTCCTGTTCCTTCATTTGCAAGAGTGTTGATTTTTTCTGCAAATTCCTCTGATGACAACATTTTACCGCCTATTTCAAGCGTTATTACATAGGAATGCTGTTTTATATGCGCAAGAATTTTTTCTGCTTCCTCATCAAGTACTTTTGCCGTTAAATTCTGATCTTTTATCTCTATTGCGGCAAGCTCTGTAATCTCAACACTTGCATAAGGTGTAAGACGTTTAAGAAATTCATCTATACCCTCTTTTAAAAAACGTTCTTTGATTTTCCCAAGCGCGATAATCTTTATTTTCATTAGTTTTTAGCCATATAAACAGTAGTTGAAGGGAATGCAAATTCGATTTTGTCTTCTCTGAACTGTTTTATTACATCAAGATAAACTTCGCTTCTTATGCGTAAGAACTCTGTGTAAATTCTTGTTTTAGCATAAGCAATAAGTCTGATATTAATAGAACTGCTGTCTAGCGTTTCAATATTTACGGCGTAATCATCATAAACTTCCGGATGGCGCTGTGCCACAAACCGGATAATCTCCATTGCTCGTTCTATTTTTTCGTTGCTTGTGTCATAGGTAATTCCAAAAGTCGCATCAATCCGGCGTTTATGGGCACGGGTTATGTTTTCAACAATATTATTTGCTACAACATCATTAGGAACTGTTACAAGATAATTCGGCAATGAGCGTATTTTGGTAGAACGAAGGTTGATACTTTCAACAGTACCCTCAAGGTCGTTTATTTTTATGTAATCTCCGATTTTGTAAGTTTTGTCAGCTAAAATCCCCATTGTGCCGAACATAGATGCAATTGTCTGCTGCGCCGCAAAACCAACTGCCAAACCTGTAATACCAAAACCTGCAATAACAGATGTCAGTGAATATCCATGACTTTGCAGAAATGATGCAACAACAAAGAATACTATTAAAAACTTGATTATCTTTTCCAGAATAGGAAATATATGGACAAAAGATGCAGCGTTTTCATTTGATTTGAAACGCTGGTGGAGTTTATGTATAAATATGTCCGTTAACTTAAATAATACGATGATTATTGCGAGGTTGACAAAAACTCCGACAATCATGCTCACCTTAAATACGGATAGCAATTTCCCTAATTTATCTGCATAACTTAAAATCTGATCAATCATATTCACTCCTCTGATTTTGCTGTTTAAGATATAATAATATATTTATTATATTTGTACAAGTGTGTAACAAAATACTACAAAAGTGTTATTTAAACACTAATTGTAAAGTTGAATTTAGTGACTGCAAAACGCGGCAGGACAGCAGGTTTAGAGATTTTGAGAAAAATAATTGTAAAGTTTCATAAAAATATAGCAAAAAATATTTTTCTTTGGTTTAATATGAAAGTAGGACAAGTGTAGCAATATTTTAAATGGTGGATTATGAAAATTAACTCGATTCATTATCAAATAAACCTCACTAAGGGGTCAGCGGGAACGAAGGATTCCCCAATGGCTCTCGGAGTGCAGGAGTTAAGGAACTCGCAGGACTTTAAGGAGCGAAATTATGCGGGTTTGTGTGAAGAAAAACAAAATAAAAAAGGATATAATGCAGCATATAGCGGCAGCTTTACGGGAAAGAGTGAAGTTGCCGCTACTGTTTTAAATCAGGGCTTATCGCTCGGTCAAAGAATGATGAAAAGTGACTGGTATGCTAAAGCAATGGGTATGGTGAACGATCACAACATTGCATCCAGCGCATTTATGGCATTGATATTAGCAGGTATATTAAGACCTGCTACTATTGTTTCTTTACCGGGTAAAAAGGATAAAGAGGACAAAATTTATTCAGCAGGGCATGCAATTGCATCAGGTGTTATCGGTTTTGTCGCATCAGTTATCCTCACAAGCCCTCTTGATACCGCGGTTAAAAAACTCTTTGGTGCAAGAGAGATTCTTGATAATGACGGCAATGTCGTAAGAGTTGTAAAAGGTTATGATGAATACGGCTCAAAACGTTTGAAACAGCTTTCTGATGACCTTAAACAATTTGACGGGCAGGAAATGACTCTTGAACTAAAAAAACAAAAACGTTTAATTAAAAACTCTAAAAACGCATTAAAACAAATTTCTAAAAACATCCCTGACTGGGTAATCGGTGTTCCGCGATCAATGTTAACAATTGCTCTTATACCGCCGATTTTGAAATATGTATTTGGTTTAGAAAAGAAAAAAGCGCCTGCCGCACAGCCGGTACAGGTTGCGATGGATACAACAAGACCTATGATGAAATCATTTAACGAATTTAGAGGAGGGCTCAAATAATGCAAGTAACTCTCCAAAATATAAGATATAATCAACAAAATACTCCGGCAAAACGCGGGCAGATACCTACTTTCCCGAATGCTCATCAACAAATTCCGACATTCCCGAATGAACATCAGCAGATTCCTACGTTCCCGAACAGAACACAGGCTATCCCGACATTTGAAGGCGGTGCTGCCGGTATTATCACAGAAACATTACCTAAAAAATCAAGTATTTTCAAAAATATCAACAAATTATATGACAAAGGTGTTGATAAAATCGCAAAATACTTTACTGCCCCTCTTGTAGACAGCCGCCCGATGAACTGGGCAGCCGAAAAATTTAAAAACAGCAGATATCTGTTTAATCACCTGCTTGCTGTAGGCTCAGCTATCACAAGCGGTATGTATATGTATAAGACACTTGATAATGACAAACTGGATAAAGACAGAAAACGCACTCTAGCTCTTAACCAGTTCCTGACATTTGTTATCTCAACTGCCGGTGCTTACGCAATAGACAGTAAGCTCGGTAACTGGTGGGATAAGCAGACTGCTAAATTCGCAGGCTTGCGGCTTAACGATGAAGCACTCGCACAAGATTTTGTAGCTAAGAATAAAGAAATTCTTAAAAACAACGAAGAAATCATAAAAGCAAACAAAGATAAAGTTTCTAAAAAAGATTTGAAATTGCTGCTTGATGATACTGAAATGGTTAAAGAATTTGTCAAAACAAGAAACAACTTCAAGTCAATGCTTCCGAAACAGAAAAAGGCATTGCTCAACCAGATTGAAGGTATGGGCTTGCTAAAAACAATGATTGTATTCGGTGCAGTATACAGATACCTTGTTCCTGTACTGGTTACACCGATAGCTAATAAACTCGGAGAAAAATATCTTAAACATAAACAGGAAACACAACCACAGAAATCATAAAATCAACTAAACTTAAATCCTTATAGCTCCTCTTAACGAGGAGCTTTTTTTACACCTATCATAGTGAAGGCAGGCATGTTGATTATTTTTGATGTTGAACTTTCATTGTAGAACGAAACATTACCGGAACATACAGTTACTCCGCTTTCTTCGCAGAATTTTTTTATTGCAAGAATTGCTTTTTTAAATTCAGCCATTGTCGGCGGAATTTCCGGATTGGCAAAATTCAGACAGTTAGTGATGCCTTCAGGTTCAAATCCACGTTTTATAAATTCGTTCTCCGCTTTTTTTAATGCAGTGTATGTTTCTGTAACAGTAGACGAAAATGTATAAATTCCGAGTGAACAGTTTTCTTCCCACAGATAAAGCGAATTAAATTGCGGGTTATCGTCCGGCTGCAATTGTGTTCTTATTCCTACTGTATGGTCATATTGATTGTATATTTCAGGCGAATTAATGTTTTTTACAGGCGGATCAGTTATTGGAATTTCTGTAAAATCCAGCGGTACAGAAGGCGGCGTAACCAGAACATTTACAGGTAAATCCGCTAAAATATTATTCCCGCGTCTTATTATGTATGATTTGCGCTCAATTACATCCCCAATAACCGAATACGGAATTTCGTATTTGTCCATAATCGCCTTTATACGAGGAATATTTTCTTCTTTGACGGCAAAAAGCATTCTTTCCTGAGTTTCGGAGAGCATAATTTCAAAATCTTTTATGGAAGTATCGCCAATGTGGATTTTATCAAGATCTATATCAACGCCGACATTACTTTTGAAAGCTATTTCTGATGTAGAGGATAAAATTCCAGCCGCCCCGCAATCCTGACAGGTTACAACAAGTTTTTTATTAAATGATTCAAGACATGCTTCTATAAGTTTCTTTTTCATAAAAGGGTTTGCTATCTGGATAGAAAGCTTGTCTTCTTTTTTTTCATCACTTAATTTCTTAGACGCAAAACTTGCCCCGCCCATACCGTCTTTCATTGTGTGCGAGCCGACAAGCATGAGTTTTAGCCCCGCATACGCAGAATTTGAAGTTATAATATCGTCAAACTTTGCAATACCTATTGCAGTCACATTTACGAGCGGATTTTCAGTGAAACGTTCATTATATAAGACTTCTGTTGATACTGTCGGGACACCGATGCAGTTACCGTAATTTGAAATACCTTCTACAACACCTTTTATAATTCTTTTATCATTCCCGAATTTTAAAGAGTTGCACAATGCAATAGGACGTGCATTCATAGCAAGTACATCTCTTACAATTCCGCCTATGCCGGTTGCGGCTCCGTTAAAAGGTTCAACAGCGCAGGGATGATTATGCGATTCCATTTTGAAAAGAACAGCATGCCTGCCGATTTTTATGCCTCCGGCGTTTTCTGCTGCAAAAACAGCTTTGTCTTTAGGCAAAAGTTTAAGCAGTTCTTTTGAATGTAAATATCCGCAGTGCTCTGAATATGTTGCGCTGAAAAGATGCAATTCAAATTCATTTGGTTTTCTATTTAATTTTTCTGTAATGTAATTTTTATATTTCATTTTCAATAAACTCAAAAATCTTTCTTCCATCCGTTAATCCGAGTTCTGAGGACACGGCGCGTTCGGGATGCGGCATCATACCTATTATTTTGTTTTCACTGTTATAAATTCCCGCAATATGCTCATCAGACCCGTTGATATTTTCAGAATATCTTAGAAGAACTTCTTCATCTCCGCCGCAAAAGATGTAGTTTCCCTGATGATGTGCAACCGGAATATGGATAATTTCCCCTAAAAATTCCAGTGGTACAACGCGTGAGATGAATTTGAGATTTTCATTATAGGTCAGGGCACCAGAAAGCAATTTTGCCTCGCACAGTATCTGAAACCCGTTGCAAATCCCAACGATTAATGTTTTCCCGAGAGGTAATGATTGAACAGCAGGGGTGAGTTTTGCAATACGCCCTGATGAGATGTGATCGCCAAAAGAAAACCCCCCTGGAAGAAAAATTACATCATAATGCTTGTCAATTTTCTCGTTTTGCCAGATATATTCAGTATTCCAGCCGAAAAATTCACAGGCATGTTTGGTATCCTGTTCACAATTTGTGCCTAAAAAAGTGATAATTCCGGCTTTTATTTTACTCATCAGTTTCGTTCCATGATATATTGTAGGTTTCAATAACACTGTTTGCAAGAACTTCTTCTGCTATAAGCTGTACAGTTTTTTCAGCCTGTTGTTTATTCTCTGCTGAAAACTCCAGAAGATATCTGTTTTGCAGCCTGCATTGAAAATCTTTAATGTCAGTTATATGTCCGACAGCTTCTTTTAGAGTTAGAGCTTTTATGTCTTTGATTGTAGGCTTCAGACCTACATCTACTGTTATATTGAACTTTTTCATACAATTATTTTAGCATAGAAAAAGCGTTTTCTGAAATTTATTGCCGGTAATTTGATTAAGATTTCAGTTTTCTGAGTTCTTCGAGTTCATTCTGGAATGGTGAGAGGTTGGTTAATTTATTTACGATCCCCGGCAGAACTTCTGTTACATAATCAATTTCTTTTTCAGTTGTGTATTTGCTAAGAGAGAAGCGAATACTTCCGTGAATAGCTGTAAACGGTACCCCCATAGCTCTTAGAACATGGCTTGGCTCAAGTGAACCTGATGTGCAGGCGCTGCCGGAACTTGCGCATATTCCTAAATCGCTGAGGTGGAGCAAAATCAATTCTCCTTCAATGTATTCAAAACCTATATTAGTTGTGTTGGGAACACGGTTTGCAACACCAGTATTCAGACGGGAATTGAAAACATTTTTTAGAATATTTGCTTCAAGGCGGTCACGCAGACGCTTAACTTCTGTCATTTCATATTTAAGATTGTCAACCGCAAGCTCTGCTGCTTTGCCGATACCCACAATGTACGGAACATTTTCAGTTCCGGCGCGGAGTCCTCTTTCCTGATGTCCGCCTATTATTAACGGGGTTATAACTGTTTTTGAATTTATATAAAGAGCCCCGATACCTTTGGGAGCATGGAATTTGTGTCCGGAAATACCCAGTAAATCCACACCTAAAGCCTGAACATCAATAGGAATTTTCCCGGCTGCCTGAACAGCATCTACAAATAATTTTGTGTTAGGGTTTTGGGTTTTTATTATGTTTGAAATTTTTTCAATCGGATAGATAACACCTGTTTCGTTATTTGCATACATAACTGAAACAAGAGCCGTATCTGAGTTAACAGCGTTTTTGAGCTGCTCAAGATCAAGTTCACCGTTTGAATTAACACCTATATAGTCAACATTGTAACCTTGTTTTTCAAGTGTTTGATATAGATTTAAAACAGCAGGATGTTCAACTTTTGTTGTGATAATATGGCGTTTGTTTTTGTTCATGTTTAAAACGCCGCGAATAGCTTCGTTAGCACTTTCTGAGCCGCAGGAAGTAAAGATTATTTCTTTTTCATTAGCCGCATTAAGCATATCGCGAACTTTTGCACGTGCTTCTTTAATAGCACGGCTTGCCGGTTTGGCAAATTCATACATGCTGGACGGATTTGCATATTCTTCTTTAAAATAAGGCAGCATAGCTTCAAATACTTTGTCGTCAACACGTGTTGTCGCATTATTGTCTAAATATATAAGTTTATCCATTTTATTTTGCCTTTCATAATCACAACTATTAAACTTCTACCACTTCAATATCAGGATCAACAGCTTCTCTCAGTGTTGTTTCTACAAAAGATTTGAGTGTCAGATGTGAATTTTTGCAGCCTGAACATTTCCCGCGCAGCTTAACCATTACACGGTTGCCGTCAATATCGACAAGGGTAATATCTCCGCCGTCTTTTCGTAATTCATCGGATATCTGGTTTTCAATGATACTGTTTATCTTAAGAATTTTTTGAGTCGGGGTTAATTCTGATTTTTTTTCTTCGTGTTCTTTGTGATAGTAAGTATCAATAATATCTTGAATTAAATCTTTGCACTTTCCGCAAGCCCCGCCGGCTTTGGTATAGTTTGTAATTTCTTCGACTGTTTTAAGTCCGTTTATTTTTATGGCATCCCAGATCTGATTTTCCGTAACATTAAAACAGGTGCATACGATTTTTTCTTTGACTTCTTCCTCTCTTAATTCGTCTAAGTCAATCATTTCGTCTGTTTTGTAGTTTTTAAGAGCATCTTCAAGCGCCTCATAGCCCATAACTGAGCAGTGCATTTTTTCAGGCGGCAAACCGCCTAACTGGTCGGCTATGTCTTTGTTGGTTATTTTTCTGACTTCATCAACAGATTTTCCTATAATCATTTCTGTTAAGATACTTGAACTCGCAACCGCAGAGCCGCAGCCGAATGTTTGGAATTTAGCATCTGTAACAATGCCGTTTTCAATTTTTAAATATATTTTTAACTGGTCGCCGCAGGCAAGAGAACCTGCAAGTCCGACAGCATCTGCATTATCTATTTTACCTACATTACGCGGGTTTCTATAGTGATCCATTACTTTTTCTGTATATTCCCACATGTTTTTTCCCTCATTAATTATCTGCCTTTAATTATATTTTACATCAAAAATTCGAGTCGCTTTTTTTGTTAATGTATTTTTAATCTTTTTAGAATATAATGTAATATAAGGAAGGTGAATTGAATGCAGGATCTGGAAAAAGCGGAGTCAGAACTTGATGAAGTCAGGGCAAAATGTTTAAAATGCGAAAAGTGTGCTCTGTGTAAAACAAGAACAAATATTGTATTTTCAGGCGGAGTACCAAACCGCAAATTGATGTTGATAGGTGAGGCGCCAGGATATTATGAAGATTTAAAAGGCGAACCGTTTGTCGGCAAGGCTGGTCAGCTGCTGGATAAAATATTTGCATCTGTAGGGCTGGACAGGCACAAACATGTTTATATCTGTAACACACTTAAATGCCGCCCGCCGCAAAACCGTGATCCGCTGCCTGAGGAAAAAGAGGCTTGCAGTGAATATCTCAAGGCTCAAATTGATATTTTGCAGCCGCGTATCATATTGCTTTGCGGACGGGTTGCAGTAAGTTCGCTTATGGATACAAAACTCGGAATAACTAAATTGCGCGGACGCTGGTTTGAAGGTCCTAATTTTTCTAAAATGATGCCGATTTTTCACCCGTCTTATCTCTTAAGGAACGATTCCAGAGAAAAAGGCAGTCCTAAATGGCTGATGTGGCAGGATATAAAAGAAATTAAAAAGGTTTATGATCAGTTGGACGGGTAAATTTTAAAAATTTAAGAAAATCTTTATATCATCAGACATTTAAAGTATTTATTTTTTAAGAAAAGTATGATATTATAATTATGTAGAGAGATTATCCGGAGTTATTGCGGTGAGCACTAATCAGAGTTTAAAACCTTTAACATTACAGGTAAATCAGCAAGGCAATTTGGAAATTGGCGGCTGTGACTTGATTGAGCTTGCTCAGGAATACGGCACACCTTTATATGTGTTAGATGAAAAAACTATACGTTCTGTTTGTAACGACTATAAAGATGCCTTTAAAAATTATCCTAAAGTAAATATGATGTATGCCTCTAAAGCACTCTGTACTTCAGCTGTTTCTGTACTTCTTGCAAGTGAAGGATTCGGATTTGATGTTGTATCAGCCGGCGAAATTTATACGGTTTACAACGCCGGAATTGATATGTCTAAAGTATTGTTTAACGGTAATAATAAATCCGTTGATGAATTAACGCTTGCAATTGAACTCGGTGTCGGACGGATATCTGTAGATAACTTTTTTGAATTGTCACTTCTGAATGAAATAGCTAAATCTCATAATAAAGTTGCGGATATTTTACTCAGAATAACCCCGGGAATTGAATGCCATACGCACGAATATATTCAGACAGGGCATCTGGATTCTAAATTCGGTTTTGATTTGACCCAGATAGATGAAGCTGTTGAACTTATTCTGGAACAATATAAAAATCTAAAACTTCATGGACTGCATGCTCACATCGGATCCCAGATTTTTGCAACAACTATTTATGCCGATGAAATAGAAATTCTCATAAAAGAAATAGCACGCTTAGATGAAAAATATTCACTTAAGCTTGATGAAATAAATGTTGGCGGCGGTTTAGGCGTCAAATACACAGAAAATGATATTCCGCCTTCAACTTATGATATTGCGGAAAAAATTATAACAAGTTTAAACAAAAATATTGAAAAGTATAATATAACCCCTCCGGCTTTGTTCATCGAACCCGGCAGAAGTATTATTTCAACCGCCGGCGTGACCCTTTATACTTTAGGCAGTTCCAAACAAGTGCCGCATGGGAAAAAATATTTTGCCGTTGACGGCGGTATGGCTGACAATGCCAGACCTTCAATGTATGGCGCTGAATATACTGCGCAAATAGTTAACAAACCCGATGCTCAAAATTTGCAAACCGTTACCATCGCCGGACGTTTCTGTGAAAGCGGTGACATTCTTATAAAAAATATTGCTCTTCCCGAAATTGATGAAGGTGATATTCTTTGTGTTTACAATACAGGTGCGTATAACTACTCGATGGCTTCTAACTACAACAGAGTACTAAAACCTGCCATGGTGCTTGTAAATGAAGGTAAAGCTGAATTAATCGTTAAAAGAGAAACGCTTGATGATATAGTTGCACACGATATTATTCCGCAGAGGTTGAAAAAATGATAAACGACTTAGTAAACTTTTTTCAAAACCAAATAGGCGCTCTTGACTGGTCTTTCAGTTTTACTAATGTTGTGGAAATTTTAGTTATTGTCGGAATTTTGTATGCTTTTTACAAAAAATTTATCAAAAATACACCGTCCGAAAAATTTGTTAAAGGACTGTTTATTCTGATATTTTTCTGGATGTTCGGCGAAGTTCTTGTGCGGCTGGATTTGCGTATCCTCGGTATGTTTTTGAAATCAGTTGTAACGCTTATTTCATTAAGTCTTATCGTAATATTTCAGCCTGAACTCAGAAGATTTCTTGGATTTTTAGGTCAGGTTGATTTTATCTCACGTGCATTTAATCCGACTTCCCATGCCGCTAAAAATCCTAAAATAGATGTTATAAAAGAATTAATAGAAGCGGTTAAATATCTTTCTAAATCCCACACCGGTGCATTGATCGTATTCCAGAGCGATTTAAGCAACACCTATAGTGATGTAGGAACAAAATTAAATGCGGATTTATCAACAGAATTGATTTTGACAATTTTCCACCCTAATACACCGCTGCATGACGGCGCAGTTGTTATCAACGGATCTAAAATCATTTCAGCCGGAGTTCTTCTCCCGCTGACAGAAGATCCTAAATTAAGCTGGAAATACGGCACACGTCATCGCGCAGCAATTGGCATGAGCGAAGCAAGCGAGGCGGCATGTCTTGTTGTTTCTGAAGAAACCGGCGATGTTTCTGTGGCAATAGACGGTACCTTAAAAAAATATGATGATCTTGTAACGCTTAAAAATGATCTTGAAAAAATACTCGGCATTAAGGATGAAACCGAAGAAGAAAAGAAAACAATCTTTAAAATAAATAACTTTATAACAATAAAAAAATCTGTTCATCAGAATCAGCCGAAAGGAAAAAACAATGCATAGTCATGCAATGCGAACACTATTTTTTCGAATCTTAAAAAAAATCTTTTTCTTAACCATTGGTCCGCTTATTGCGGCTTATGCACTTGAATGTTTTCTTGTTCCAAATAATATTATTGACGGCGGCATTATCGGTGTCAGCATTATATTGGCACATATAACCAAATACAACCTCGGTCTGTTAATCTTTATTCTTAATATGCCGTTTATTTTACTCGCATTTAACAAAATCGGGAAAAAATTTGTACTCCAAACTTTTTATGCGATCGGCATACTGTCATTGGGAACAAACTTTTTTCATCATATAGAAAATGTGACGAATGATTTACTGCTTGCAACAGTTTTTGGCGGTATTATTCTCGGATTAGGCGTTGGTATTGTTTTAAAGAATGAAGGCTCTATGGATGGTACCGAAATTATGTCACTTGTTTTATCTAAAAAATTCGGTTTTTCCATCGGTGAAATTATAATGGGATTTAACGTTATAATTTATGCGGCGGCAGGGTTTGTATTTGGGGCAGAAAAAGCTATGTATGCAATTATAACGTATTTTATAGCATCCAAAATCATTGACGCTGTATTAGAAGGGCTTAATAATTCAAAATCTGTCCGCATTATAAGTGACAGTGCTTACGAAATTGGTCAGGCACTTTTGGAACGACTGGATGTCGGTGTTACTTATCTTGACGGAGAGGGCGGATTTTCCCGTAAAGGTAAAAAGCTTATCTATTGTGTAGTTGCACGTTTGGAGATGTCAAAGCTCAAAGAAATTGTTAAAGAAATTGATCCTTCGGCTTTTGTTGCGGTTGTTGATGTGCACGAAACTTTTGGCGGAAGAATAAAAAAATAATGGACAATTTATAAAAAATGTATTATAATAAAGATAAAGGGAATTTAAGGATTTAAACATGGCAAAAAATATTGATACAGTACCTATAGAAGTTTGTATTTTAACAGTAGATCACGATATTAAAGGGGTTGTGCATGTTTCAAAATACACAAACACAAACCGTGAACTTACGGATTTGTTGAACGATAAAGAACGAAGATTTTTAGCGGTTACCAACGCAGAAATTTATCCGCGTAACACAAATCAGCCGCCAAGAAAATATAATTTTCTTGAAATTCACATGGATTATGTATTAATGGTTCATCCTGCATCTCAGGCTGTATTTAAAGACAGTGGCAAAACGCAGGAGGATATTGCAAGATTCCGTGAATTACGAATGAAATTAAATCAAACAAAACCTTTTTAATTGGTATTTGACTATGGAGTAGTTAAGTGAATTATTTTCCGGATTTATTAAATCCGTTTTTTTTTATGAAAATTTATTCAATAATTTTGCCGTCAAAAAGTTCCATTACCATATTTACAGTATCGGAATATAACAAGCTGTCAACATTGTTTTTAGATTTCAACTTAACTTCTTTAATTTCGTTTTTAGCTGTTTCAACTTCTTCTTCAGTCACTTCCTCTGTTTTTTTTACCGGCTGAGGCACCGGATTAGACTTTGGGGGGGCAGCCTCTACTTTTACATCGCTTGCCTGCGGAAGCCGAACTACAACATGCGTATTTTGCTGGTTAAACATTGTATCTACAGCATTTTGTAACGTTTGTTTTTTAGCCCCTTCGACAAATTGTTTGAGCAGAACTTCTGATTTTAAAGTTAATGTTACCCCATCTGGTGATATTTCTATCGGGTTAGCCCATTGTTTCAACAGAGCACGCGTCGGAACATTCTGGATATTGTCGAGTAATTGTCCCCATAGTACACTGATATCATTTGTTGAAGTGTGCTTGGAAACAGGAATTGGCGAAAAATCCTCTTGAGCTGGAGGAGTTTTATGATGTTCAACTTTTTCCGGCGGTGTTGCAATTTCGTTTGCAGAGGAAGTCTGAGGTTCACTTTTTTGCGCTGTTTGTTGTGCAATGTGTTCGGGTTTGAGTACAGGCGCTGTTACAGAATGATATTGGCGCGGCTGGGGTTCTATTGCTCCGCCTTCAAGACGTGAAATTCTGTTTTGCAGTTCCAGTAAGGAAGTATTTTCTGCAAGATTAGCCATATCAATCACCGCAACTTCCAGCCATAGACGTGGATTGTTGGTTGTTTTGAGTTCTTTTATGTATTCCGAACACTTATCTATGAGAAAAACTATTTGATGTGTGTCTAATTTTTCTGCCTGACTAAGTAGTGCGTTGAGTTGGACATCGTTTAATTGAGTTAATTCAAGCACTATATCTTTTTTGCATGTTTTCACAATTAATAAATTTTTCAGATAATCCAGATGGTTGGTTAAAATTTGTACCGGTTCGTTCCCTGAATTATATATTTTTTCAAGTATGGTGATACCGTTGTTCGGAGCTGAGTCAATAATTGCATCTGTTAATTCTTTCAAAACATCAAAAGAAAGTCGTCCGAGTAAATTATTTATATCCTCAGTTGTAATAGCATCTGCGCCGTCGAGTACACTCAATTGATCAAGTAGTGCAATACTATCACGCATTCCTCCTGCGGAATTTTTTGCGATAGTCATAAGTGCATCGTCAGTAATATTTATGCCTTCTTTGTCGGATATCATTCTTAAATGTGCTGCTATGTCAGATGTCGTTATACGCTTAAAATCATATCTCTGGCAGCGGCTTTTGATTGTATCTAGAACTTTATGTACTTCTGTTGTTGCAAGTATGAAGATTACGTTTTTAGGCGGTTCTTCAAGTGTTTTCAATAAAGCATTAAAGGCTGTTGTTGATAACATGTGGACTTCGTCTATAATATATATTTTATAGCGGCTGTTTACAGGAGCATACATAACTTTTTCAAGTATATTTTGTGCATCTTCAACTTTTCTGTTGCTAGCCGCATCTATTTCTATAACATCCATAGGGGTGGAGTTTGTAATATCAATACAGTTTTCGCACTTACCGCAAGGGTGAATTGTCGGACCTTCTTTGCAGTTCAAAGATTTTGCAAAAATTCTAGCGGTAGAAGTTTTACCGGTTCCGCGCGGACCTGTAAACAAATAAGCATGTGAAATTTTATTCAATTCTATTGCATTTGTAAGAGCTTTTTTAATATGTTCTTGTCCAACGACTTCTTCCAGTGTTTGAGGTCGGTATTTTCGATATAAAGGTATATATTTTTCGTTCATGATATCATTATAGCAGAAGTTAGAGAAAAAAGGTAAAAATATGAACATAATTAAACCGCCAAGTTTAAAAAAAGGAGATACAATAGGCATTTTAGCAACCGCCGGTGCTGTTGAAAGTAAGGAAAATGTTTTGCGTGCAAAGCAATTTTTTGAAGAGCGCGGATATAGGGTTGTGTTGAGTGAAAATGTTTTTGATAAATGCCGTTATCTTGCAGGCGATGACGAAAAAAAAGTTGAAGAACTGCACAAATTTTTTCTTAATCCGGAGATTAACGCTATTATCTGTATGCGCGGTGGCTATGGTGCAATCAGACTTATAGAAAAAATTAACTATGATATAATCCGCAAAAATCCGAAGATCTTTTGCGGGTATTCTGATATTTCTGCACTTTCTGCAATGATTTACAAGCGTGCCGGTCTAATTACATATTCAGGTCCGCTTGCACAGAGTGATTTTGGGCTGGAAAATCCTTCCACATTTACGATTAAAGCCTTTTTTGATGCGGTTACATCTGATAATCCTCTTGTCATAACTCCGTCAAATGGGGTTTGCTATCTGGACGGTGATGCTGAAGGTATTTTGTGGGGTGGAAATTTAGCAACCATAGTTTCGCTTTGCGGTGTTGATTTTCTGCCGGCGGAAAAATTCATCTTCTTTACGGAAGAACTTAACGAATCGGTTTATCGTATTGACAAAATGATGACTCAATTAATGAATATAAAACAATTCCGCGATAATGTTCAGGCAATAGTTCTGGGGGATTTTCTGGATATTGATAATAAAAACTGGCTGGATGATTTATTTTATGAAATTGCGGATAAACTCCAAGTCCCTGTCTTAGGCGGGTTTAAAATTACCCATGAAAAAGATAAAGTAACTTTACCTTATGGCGCAATATCCAAACTCCAAAATCAAAAATTGTATATTAGATAATAAAAAATAAAAGAGGGACATTGTGTCCCTCAAAAAATGGAGTTTTGATACAGTTTATACCTTAGCTACCTACCAGACGAAGTGCTTCTTCAAGCAATTCTTTGTTAGAAGATATCAATTTATTTGATATTTCAAGCTGCAATTTAGCCATCTGGAAGTAAGAAATATTACCTTTAAAATCTGCATTAGACAATTCTAAAAGTCCTGAACGGATTTCGCCGACACCGAGAACAGGTTTTCCGGATTCTTCAGTTTCAAGATAATATCCGTCTTTAAATTCATATAATGCTGCCGAATTATGGAAGTTTCTCAGGGTAATTTTATATAATGGCACTGTTCTTTTTCCGCCGTCAGCTTTACCAATAATTGTACCGTCATTTTTAATTTCATATTCATCGTATTTACCAAGGAATTTACCGTTATTAGGGTCAATCCAGAGTTTAATATCTGTTGTCGGAATATCAAGCGAGCCGCCTTTAAGTGCTGTTTCCTGATAGAGATCTGCTGTAATCGGTTTTGTGCCCTGCATTATTTCACCTTTGTCGTTCAGAATGTATCCCTGAACAGTATTACCGTTTTTAGCACGGTAAACACCTTCGTTATCAAAAGTAAATTCGCCAAGACGAGTATAAACGCTTTTCCCTTCTTTTGTTTTAGTAAGGAAAAAACCGCTGCCTTCCAAAAACACGTTATCTTTAGAAGTACCAGGAGTAGATTTACCCTGACTCATTTTCTTTTCGTAGTCATCGGCTATTGCTCCGCCTAAAAATGTTTTAAATGTTACCTGTTTTTCTTTAAAACCCGGAGTATAGATGTTTGTCATGTTATCCGCAATAACATCCATCCAGTTTGTTGTTGCCTTCTGGGTATTTATTGCCGTGGTAAAAGAATCATTCATCCGCGTTCTCCTTTTTATTTTGATTTTGTTGTTCCTGCTGTTGTTTATGTTTTGAATATGACAACTGGCTGTATGAGAGATTTTGTTCATCAAACCGCTGTCTTAAATATCCTATATTATTTTTCAAATATTCTTCTACCGCCTTGTCGCCGGGGATAAAGTTAGCCATAATACTTCCGTCTTTATTTACCTTTATAATGACAGAAACATCTTTGTCAAAATCTATTCTGAATGGCTGGTTGGTTTTCAAAGAATCAGAGAGCAAATTCATCATTGTGGCAGAAACTTTTGCTGTTTTTTCTGCTGCCTGAACATTAACATCTGACATTTGACTCAACTGTCCTGCAATAGACTGCATTGACATATTGGTGTTTTTGACAAGATCTGTAAAAAACATTGCGTCATTATCATCCATTGAAATTGATTGATAATTTAAACTCGCTTGCATTGATGAAAAATCAGTATTATTAAATGATATCATATCACGCGTATTAATGAGTGATTGGATATTTTTACTCAACAGTGTTTCATTTTGGATTTTTAAATCATTGTATTTTAATTCTGCCTTTAAAGTTTTGTCTGAATCCAGATGAGCTTCATCTTTAGACTTGTCTTTGTTCTCAGAGTCCTTGTTGTCATCTTCTGTTTTTTGAGTTTCTTCGGATTGCTCAGTTTCTTTTGTCTGTTCTGCTTCTTCAGCCTGCTCTGTTTTTTCTGCTGCTTGTTCTTCTTTTGCAGATGCGGTTTTCATTTCGTCTTTAAAAGATGCAGAGTCGGATTTAGAAGTTTGCGAACTCTGTGAAATAGTTGCTGTTGATGTACTTGTTGAACTTATTGCTGATGAAGATGTATCTATATTCATAACCTACGCCTCATTATCTAACGCTTCCAGCTGCCTCATAATCTCTTTTTCTTCCTCTTCTTGTCTTTCGACGGATTGTGCGAAGAATCTTGTGACTCCAAGTTCGGAATATTTTTTCAATTCCTGAGCTTTCTCTTCTTCTATATAAGCTTCTCTGTTCTTCTCTTTATGTTTTTCAAGAACTTTGACAGCCTGTTCCAGAAGGACGAGTTTGTGCTTTTCGGCATCAAGAATATTTTGTTTTTCAATACGGATTTGTTCAAGTTGTTCTGCCTTTTCCCACAGATGTACAAGATAGTTATCATATGCTTCATACATCATCGGGTCTGCCTGCCTCATGTTAGATTTTGTTGCTTCAATTTCTGCGTTGTTTTTTCTGATGTTTTCCTCTGCAATGAACACTTCCTGCTGAGCTTTTTGTACAACGATCAATTGTTCTTCTTTTTTACGGATTCTGAAATCCAGTATTTTTTGTAATCTGTAACGAAAAGGCATTTAAGGCTACACTTTCTTGATGTTATTATGCCTGATTTTGAAAGTGTAATAAACATCTAAACGTATGAGATTATTAATGACAAAATTAAAAAAGTCAATGTTTCCGCCATGCCAATTTATAAATTTCTGATTTACTATCTGGTTTAAGGATGATATAATGCTTGTACAAATAAGGAGTAATAAATGAAAGCTTTAATCCAACGTGTCAAACATGCCTCAGTCACGATAGACGGGGAATTATATTCAAAAATAGACAAAGGTTTACTCGTTTTTCTGGGAGTTGAAAAAAATGATGAGCAAATTAATGCTGAAAAATTGGCACAAAAAATATTAAATCTAAGGATTTTTGAAGATGATAACTCTAAAATGAACTTATCGCTGAAAGATATAAATGCGGAAATACTGATAGTTTCACAATTTACCCTCTGCGGTGATTGCAAAAAGGGGACACGTCCTTCTTTTGATAATGCAGCTGCGCCAGAAAAAGCTGTTGACTTATATGAATATTTTATTAAATGTGTTAAGAAGGAGGGGCTGCACCCCAAAACCGGTAAATTCCGCGCAATGATGGAGGTTGAACTGATTAACGATGGTCCGGTAACTTTTATGATTGAAAAATAATTTAAAAAAACACTTGAAAAATAATTATTAGTATGTTATACTAATTGTATTAGTTTAGCACTATTTTATGGAAAAAAATTTTTACTCTGAGGAGAATTAATTAATTTTTATTTTTGGAACCCATTGTATTATTTAAATTAAGAGGCTTATTATTATGTATGTGAACAAATGTATCAAATGCGGTCGTGAGTTTGAAACTAAGAACCCCAAAAGAGTTATATGTCCGGATTGTTTATATCCAGACAAAAGTATGATGATAAATTCACCGTCATCAGGCGGTAATGCAGCATCCAATGAAGAAAACAAACAATTACAATCATATAGCACACCTGACGAAGCGCCGCGATATTACAGTGCAGGCGGTAATTCTGATAGTCAACAAAGATACAACCGCCCGCAGCGTCCGCGTCAAAACTACAGTTCAGGCGGAAACAACCGTGACAATCGCGGCGGGTATTCAAGAGCTTATAACAACAGAAAACCTGGTGGACATCAAAAAACAGGCTCTTTTAACCGTGACAACCGCGGCGGATTTTCATCACGCAGACCGGGCGGTAAATTCAACAAGCGTCCGGCTAAACCGAAAGCACCAAAACAATTATTGGTCACAAGAGAGCAGTTAGAACAAATTGAAGCATTATATAAAACCATGCTTCCTCTTCCTAACCCTGATTGTCATGAAGTTATCGGCGAAAAATTGGGTATTGAACCAAGAAAAGTATTCTTTGGTATAAATCTGGTTAGACAAAAACTTATGCTGCCAAAATTACCGTTCCCGAAGCGTAAACTGGCTATCTCACCTGATCAAATATTTGCAATTAAAAATCTTTATGAACCGCTTTTGCCGCTGCCTCCAATCGGATGTCACAAAATTATTGCAGCACAGTTAAAAATGGATGAATGGCGTGTTCATGTCGGCATCGGACTTATTCGTGCTCAAATGGGCTTAAAAAGATGGAATCAGGATCGTCCTGATGCTCCTGAAGAATACAGAAAACCGGCTAAAAAAACTAAAGCAGCTCCGGAAGAAAAAGCAGCCGATGTATCTGAAACAGCAACTACCGCTGATACAGCTGTCGTTGCAGAAGGACCAGCTGCTGAACCTGCTCCAAAGCCTAAAAGAACAAGAAAAGCTAAAACTACGGAAGAAACTGCTGAATAATGAATGACAAGTTTGTTTCTGTAGGTAAGATCTTAAACTTTCACGGCATACAGGGCGAGGCTAAAGTTGGTTTTTCTAAAAATCAGCAGGAGTTCTTTTGCTCCTTAAAAGAGGTTTTTGTCGGACAGTCCAATCAGTATCTGCCGTTGAAAATCAAGAATATCCGGATTAATAAAAATTTTGCTTTAGTAAAATTTGAGGACATTAATTCAATAAATGATTTACTGCCTTACAAAGGGGCTTTACTATTTGTTACTGAAAAAACAATTCGGGAAAATCTTGAAGAAGATGAATTTTTGATAGATGAACTTGTTGGCATGGAAGTTTTTGATGCTGATAATAAAAAACTGGGATTTGTAATCGGAGTGTCCAATAACGGGGCAACTGATCTGCTTTCTGTTAAGACAAACTCAAAAAAAATATCACTCGTTCCTTTTGTAAAGGCCATAGTAACAGAGGTTAAACTTAAGGATAAAAAAATTATTATAAACAATCTGGAAGGGCTTTTGGAATGAGGTTTGATGTACTGACACTTTTCCCAGAAATGGTAGAGCAGTTTTGTGATTACAGTATAATGAAACGCGCAAGCGAAAAGGGAGTGTTTCAGCTGAATGTGGTTAATCCCCGAGATTACACGCTGGATAAACACAAAAAAGTGGACGATACACCTTACGGCGGCGGAGCAGGCATGGTGCTTATGGCTCAGCCTTATGTAGATGCTTATGAGAGCATTGATTTAGCAGAAAATACAGTTACTGTTATGATGTCGCCGCAAGGGGAACCTTTAACTGACAATATCGTTAACGAACTATCAAAAGCTGACCAAATCGTTATACTTTGCGGGCATTATGAAGGTTTTGACGAACGTATAAGAGATATAATCAAACCACATGAAATTTCGATAGGCGACTTTGTATTGACCGGGGGGGAATTACCTGCTCTATGTCTTATAGATGCTGTTAGCCGCAAACTTGAAGGTACATTAGGCAAAATTGAATCAGCAGAGGAAGATAGTTTTTCTAACGGCTTATTAGAATACCCGCATTATACCAAACCACGCGAGTACAGAGGCTTGAATGTTCCTGATGTTTTACTTAACGGCAACCACAAAGAAATTAATGAATTTCGCTATCAGGAAAGTTTAAAACGGACAAAAGAAAGACGTCCTGATTTATATGAAAAATACATTAATACTTCTTGTTTAAATAATTAGGATGTCCCACCCCGCAGACATCTTTAATGAATTTGACAACGCCGTATACGGCCAGACCTATACCAAAGCCGCCTGCAACCTTTTTATTTTTAGAAAATATAGCGCCGAGTCCGAGCCCAAGAGGTACAACGGAATTAACAAGCATTGAGCCAAAACCGCTGAAATATCCTATTGCAGAATTTACAAAATGGCGTACGTTATCCTGTATCTGCCAGTTAAATAAGAAATTTTTTGCTTTAGAAGTCGTTATGCTTGGATCTGAAAGATACATATTGTTTTCATAAGAATTAACACATGCTTTCGCGTCCTGCGTTTTGGCATAAGCCGAGGAATGTATTTTGCCTAAGGTGTGAGAATCGTATGCAACAATACCAAGAGCAAGTGCGCCTGCCCCTTTAGCAAGATATTTCCCGTAATTGTTTTTTATTGCACTAATTATTCTCATAATAATGTCATCACCTTATTAATGTCTTCTGTTTTTTTCTTTTTCTTGTCTTTATCAGTTACTTCAAATTCTTTTTCTGTTGTTTGTCCGGACATTTTAAGAAGAATATTTGCTGCCATAAGTGCATCCTGTCCGTAACCTGTTGTAGAATTTTGCATTTGTTTAAGTACATTTACTGTGTATTCATCACCTGTTATGTTACGAGAGTACAGTAGACTTAATCCCATAAAACGAACTTTCATATCCGGATCTTGAATCATTTTGTTGACCAGAGCTGTTAAAGCTTTATCATCTTTTCTTGAAGGGTCTTCGAGCGCACGTGCAACAACTTCTTTTGCGCCCATCAGACGTACTTCTTTATCCTGACTGTTCAAATAATTTTCTACATTTTTTATGTAATCATCAGTCAGCATTACGATTGTACGTTTTTCTGCTTTTTTGCCGCTGTCACCTGATGTTTCGGTTGTTGTTGTAGTTTGGGTTTGGCTTGTCTGCGGAATAGATGTCTGAGTCCGTGTATCATAAGCAGGGGTTACATTAACGTTTTGGGTTTGTGTAACCCCTCCGTTAATAGATTGTCCACCCGGAATATTTGCGGCAGGATACTGCGGATTGTTGTACCCTTGTCCCCAGTTATTTGTATAGTAGCCAGACGGATAACACTGTGATTGATTAGGATTAGTACCATAAGACGGAGCATTTACATTATAAACAGGAGCAGCTCCCGGTGTCCCTACTGACGGGTTAAATATCTGTATATAAACTCCTGATTGAGTGCTGCCCGGTGTTGTTATTGCAGGCTGTGGCTGTACAGGCTGCCCCTGCTGTATTGGCTGGGTTTGATATTGTCCTACTGAATTTTGCATGACTAACCTCTGCTACTACTTATATTATAAAAGTTTAAAATACAGAATTTATTGCCTTTTTTATGAAAATTTTAAGAAATATTACAATGATTAACTTTTTCAGGCATGAGGACTTATAATATAGATATGGATGATTCATATGAAAAAAATTATTTAAATAAGCGTCCTCAAGATTTGTGTCTAATGTGCGGAAAATGCTGTCGTGTTGTAACAACCGGAACATCTCATGAAGAACTTTGTGAACTTGCGCGCAAAAATGATGTTTATGCAAAAGAATTTTTAGAAATATTTGTACCTTATGATTCAGTAGAAGCAGCGCGAAAAGTCGATGCCGAAACAGTAGACAACATTTTTAATCACTTACAAAACGATCAAAAATCAACAGAAAATTTAACTTTCTATTATTGTAAATACCTGCAAGATGACAATAAATGCGGGCGTTACGAGGATAGAAAAACCTTATGCAAGCATTTTCCGAGTTCCCCCTGGGCGATAGTTCCGCCGGGGTGCGGCTTCTCAGGCTGGCTTTTTTTAAAACGCGAACAGGACAAAGAACGCGTCCGCAAAGCAAAAGAAGAATTACTCGATTTGCAGGTTCTGCGCACCAAAGTTGTTAATAAAGAAACTCTTGAAAAATTGGCTCTTGTCGAAAAAAAATTACACAAAACAATTGAATTATATAAAAAATACGGTTCTCAAGATTGGTAAGTATTTATTTTACTATTTATTCTTATGCGCATCAATATAATTTCTGTAATACAAAGGCTTTGGCTTCGTTTCGTATACATTCGGCGCTACCCATTTAAAGCCTTCCTGTTTGAGTAGTGCAGGTAACGCAACAGTGTTATCATAAAATCCGGTAACAACAGTACAGTTATCCTTCAAACGTGATGCTAAATTTGCTGCAAGCCTGTAGATTTCCGATTTATTTTCAAGATACGGCCAGAAATTTCTACAAAATAAAATGGTGTTTCGGGCAGGCAGGTTATGTATGTCCTCGGTTATATCAGCAACTGAAAATTTTATTTGTTTTTTTAACTCCGGCATAATCCTGACCGGATAATCGTCCTCTATGCCTAATCCTCTTTGGGGATAACTAAAATATTTGCTGAATTTATTATTGGTATATTTGTTAATTAATTCAAAATCAGAATAATCCATATTTATGTAATTACCATTTGCCATATATATTACAGTAGAATCAAGATCTTTTGCGGTTATCGGAAAAAATTTTGCGGCACCTTGCCCAAATTTTTCCTGTAAAAGGATAGCAAGTGAGATTGGCTCTGACCCGTCAGAACACGCATGACATATCACGTTGACTTTATCGGCATCTTTATATTTATTTTTTACAAATTCTGCAAAAGCATTCCAATCCAGATCGTTACGAAAAAAGTTTGTTGTATTTCTGTAAATTACCTGACCGGCTTTATCTGTCACATATCTGGTGTTGCTTTTGAATGCAGGGGTAAAACTATAATTTTGTAGAGGATATATTTGCATATCCTCTACAAAAACTTAAAAATTTATTTTTTGCTATTTTGTAAAAATTATTTACCGTGGTGACAGTGATGTGCCCCGTGCTGATGCCCGCCGCAGTGGCTGTGTTCTCCGCCGCAGCTGTTTACACCTGTTGTAAGGGTGGAGTTTAAATATTTATTAACAAGCTCTTCAATTGATAATTCAGGGCAGCCTGAAACTACTTTAACACCGTTTTGTTCAAAAATTCCCATCGGACGACCGCCCATACCGCCTGCAAGTACAATGCTTGCTCCCTGTTCTGATACCCAGCTTGCACTCTGGCATGAAATTCCTTCTTCCGGAACTTTTGTTTCAATGTTTAAAATTTCTTTTGTTTCTGGATTTACCTCTACAAATGTAAAAGCCTCACAGTGACCAAAGTGTGAGCACAGATGGTTGTCTTCTGTCGGAATAGCAATTTTCATAACTTTATCTCCTTTCAATTTATCTATATTTGACTGCATGAGTATTGCACTTTCCAGAGCTTCTGTTTCGGATATATTGTGGAATTTTGCGTATTCTCTTAATATATTGAGTACATTTTCGTTAATTCTTCTGTTGTACGGAATTTTTTTTAGGCAGGAACGTTTTCTGCCGGCATTTAATCTTCTGCCGCCACGACCTGATTTTTGACAATATAAAGAGTTTTCTTCTGAAAAGTTTTCCATATCTATATGATAACACACATTTTTGATTTTGTCAATACATATTCAAAACTTTTTTACAACTGCTTACATACATCCTGATATGCAGATAAACCCCTCAAATTTTTGCTGTTTTGTAAGCCGCCTTTTTGTTGTCTATAGCAATATAATCAGCGGTGGCTTCAATATCTGAATATGCTTTGCTTGTGATTTCTGAAATTTTACAAAATATCTAGCGGGTCAACGTCAATTGACAGTTTTATATCTTTAGGCATTGTTATCTTGCCGAGAAAACTTGATATAAAATTGTGACCTTTTTCGTCTAATTTATTTTTTATCAGGATTTGAAAACGATACATACCGTTGATCCGTTCTATTACGCAGGCAGTCGGACCCAGAACCTCTATTCGCTCAGAAATACCGTATTTTTCAATCATTGTGCAAAGCCGTAGAGCTATTTCCTGTGCAGATTTTTCGGCGCGGAAATTATTTTCCGAGCTTAAAATAAGTCGGATAATCTGACTGAATGGCGGGTAATCAAACTCTTCGCGTGCAACTATTTCTGTTGCATAAAATTCACCGTAATTTTGGGATTTAGCGCTTTCCAGTGCATAAAAATCAGGGTTGTAGGTTTGAAAAAATACATTTCCGCTAAATTCTCCGCGTCCGGCACGTCCAGCAACCTGCGTCAATAATTGAAAACCGCGTTCTGATGCACGAAAATCAGGCAGATTAAAACTTGCATCTGCTGAAATTACACCGACAAGTGTTACATTCGGGTTATCTAAGCCTTTTGCGATCATTTGTGTTCCGACAAGGATATCTATATCTCCCTGTTGAAAACGCTCCAAAAGCCTTATATGTTCGCCTTTCCTAACCATTACGTCACTGTCTACACGTTCAACTCTATAATCCGGATACAATTCTTTTATAAGCATTTCAATTTTTTGTGTACCTGTGCCGCTTGTTTTAAGTGCATCCGAATGGCATTCCGGACAAAAATCAGGGAAGGATTCAACATGGTTGCAGTAATGACATTTTAATACCTTATCTTTCGCATGCCAGATCATTGGAATTGCGCAATTCGGACATTCTATAACATGTCCGCATGCCTGACATTGCGTGAAGGTTGAAAATCCGCGTCGGTTTATAAGTAAAATTACCTGCTGTCCTTTGGAAACAGTTTCCGTTATTGCTGTTTGCAAAGGTTTAGAAATAATGTTGCGATAAGCGGCGCGTCCGTGTTCCTGCATGTTTATGACTGTTACCGGAGGAACTTTAGCATCGTTAAACCTTTTTTTTAATTCAAAAAGATTACCTGTATTTACAGCCCTGTAATAAGATGAAATATCCGGGGTTGCGGAGCCGAGAATAAGTGGACAATTGTGAAATTCAGCAAGTTTCCTTGCCACAACACGTGCATCATAACGCGGTGCCGGATTTGTTTGTTTGTATGCGCTTTCGTGTTCTTCATCAATAATTATAAGCCCGATATTATTAAGCGGGGCAAAAACTGCGGAACGCGCTCCTGCCAGAATTTTTATTTCGTTGCGGTAAAGTTTTTGCCAAACATCATATCGTTCACCTTCTGAGATGCTGCTGTGCCATATTGCAACATCTTCTGTCCCGAATTTTTTTGCCAGACGTTTGGTTAATTGTGACGCCAGAGCAATTTCCGGAGCTAAAAACAAAACATTTTTTCCGGATTTAATAGTATCATCAATAAGCTTAAAATAAACTTCTGTTTTGCCGGATGCCGTGACACCATGGAGAAGAATTTCAACCGCAGACTTGAGAGGTTCCTCTTGCTCACCACTAATCTTTTTTTCTGTAACATTGGTATTTGAGTGGTTTAGAATTTTTTTTCTAATCCCTTCATAGACTTTTTGTTGATCGCCCGAAAGTTCAAACAACGACTCGCGTTCAGAAATTCGTAAAATATCAAGCGGATTTCTATAAATATCTTCGTTGGTAAGCTTTAAACATCCGAGTGCCTCAAGCTTTTTAACTGTTGCGCGCGTAGTTTTGGCTCTTTTTTCAAACACAACAAGCGGCGATTTCCCGACCGATTTTAACATCTCCAATACCTCTATCTGTCTTTTTGTTGCGCCTTCGAATGTTACAAATTCAACCACCTGCTCTGTTTTAGCGGCTTTTTCAATTAATTTTAGCGGAATTGCTGCATTTAGGACCGTTACTAAATCAGTGCAGTAATAATTCGCGACCCATTCCAGCAATTTTAAATATTCTATTGAAAAAAGCGGGTTTTCGTCTAAAATCCTATTAATTTTTTTTGCCCTTATGTCTTCCGGCAAATAATCCGAAAACCCGACACAAAACGCGTTAATAAGCCCTTGCCGCCCAAAAGGTACAAGTATTGCCTGACCTATTTGAATTTTAGCTTTCATTTCTTCGGGGATAAGATAACTGAATGTTTTAACCCCAAGACCTTTAATATTTACAAGGGCTAATGCATATTTCACTTACTCTGCCTCAGCCATAAATTCTTTTTTAGCATCTTCAATAGCTTCAGAGAGCAAATCCAATTGATCAGGAGTAAACGTTACACCTTTTTTCGTCGGAATCCAGGTTGCCCCGTCATCTGTCGTGTAAAAAATACGCATGTTTAAATAGCTTTTTCCTTTGTATTCGCTAACAGAAATTTGTAACTGTTCAGTTGGTGTTCTCTCAATTGTAGCAAGAATTTTTGCCTCTGCCATAAATTTCTCCTTATTTTTAATTTTTCCACACTAATTATAATAACATAAAAGCATTAATTTTTTTCATCTGTTAAATTTTGACAAAATTAGCTATATATTCACGTGTAAGGTGTCTTATTTCTTCGTCAGCAGCGAAAATATCGTTAATTGACGGATTTTTGATAACTTTGTGTCTTGTCAGCATTTCAGCCGTAATTTCATATATATTATAGAGTTTAATTTTACCGTCCAGGAACGCAAAAACAGCTTCTTCATTAGCTGCATTAAGACAAACCGTTGCGGTCCCTCCGGTTTTTCCTGCATCATAAGCAAGTCTTACGCAAGGAAATTTGATAAAATCAGGTTTTTCGAAATCCAGTCTTGCAATGTCTGCAAAACTAAAACTTTTAGATTTGATACCTTCAAACCGCTCAGGATAAGTTATAGCATATTGTATCGGGATATGCATGCTTGGCAGTCCCAGCTGTGCAATTATGCTTCCGTCCAAATATTCAATAGCGGAATGCACGATACTTTGTGGATGCACAACCACATCTATTTTGTCATAGTCAAACCCGAAAAGGTGATGTGCTTCTATAATTTCAAGTCCTTTATTCATCAGAGTTGCGCTGTCAACGGTAATTTTTTTACCCATATGCCAACGCGGATGTGCAAGCGCCTGTTCAACCGTAGCATTTTTCATTTCATCTATTGTTTTGTGTAAAAAAGGTCCTCCGGAAGCGGTAATTATAAGTTTATCAACCTGTGAAATATCTTTTATACACTGATGTATAGCGCAATGCTCACTGTCTACCGGAATTATGCTGACATTATTTTCTTTAGCTTTTTGCATAACTAAATCGCCTGCCATAACAAGAGTTTCTTTGTTAGCAAGCGCGATATCAATGCCGTTTTCAATGGCGGTTAAAGTAGGTTTGAGTCCGATTTTACCTGATACCGCAACAAGAATAATATCGTTTTCTTTATTTGAACAGATGTCATCAAGTGTATCAACTGTTTTTATACCGTCAACAGAAACAGGTGTTTGTGCATAAATAAATTTGGGTCTGAATTTTTCTGCCTGCTGTTTTAGTAAAGCGGCGTTACGCCCGCCGGCTAAAGCAATTATTTCAAACTTGTCCTGTAATTTTTCAATAACTTCAAGCGCCTGGGTTCCGATAGATCCCGTTGAGCCAATTATACTTATTTTTCTCTTCTTCGTTTCCATAAATGTATTATATAATAAACAAAAAAGCTTGTGGCTGTTACATCAATTATGCAATATGGATATCTAACGTTCCCTTATTCCCCTATTTCCTTATTCCCTTAAAAAAGGGCAACATGGAAAATTCCACATTGCCTATTTTTTGTAAAGAACTTATTCCCTTATTTCCTTATTCCCCTATTCCCTTCCAATAAGAGGACAGTGTCCTCTTATTGGTCCAGGCAAACCGCGAGCCTGCTGCTGCTGCCGCGGCCGTCGCTGCCCCAGCTCGTGCTGGCAGGGTCGAAGCCGCGGCTGTACGCGGTGCGCTGGCTGTACTCCTGCCCGGACCAAACGTGGAACCAGGAGGTTCCGCCAGGTGATTGGGCTGTGAAGAGGGATACCTTATTTGGATCCCAGTTGATACCGCTGCTTATATCTTGTTGGGCTCCTATTGTCCCATCGTAATTATATAAGTAGGTAGCTAACTGTCCCAGCTGTTCCATTGTTGGCATGTTTTGAACTCCACCACAAGCTTTCACTGCGCCTGCCCAATAATCATCATTGTAATTACAATACGCTTTCTCATTGCCATAGCCTTGGTCTGCTATTTCTTCACATTCCGCTTTTGTTAATGGACTGTAACCACCGTTTTGTGCTCCTA